>DASSHJ010000165.1:0-15650 GCA_035692965.1 Nitrosospira sp.
GACCCGCTTATGATGCAGCCGCCTGAAACCATCGAATCCAGTGCCTGACCGCGACGATCCTCGTCATCAAAAACGAATTTGGCCGGAGGCAACTGTTCCTGATGCGTCCATATAGGCCAGTCCTGGTCGTATAGATTGAGATCCGGAGTGACGTGGGTAAGGTCAAGATTCGCCGCCCAGTATGCATCGATCGTGCCTACGTCGCGCCAGTAAGGAACCCCCGAGGCCATGTTGACGCAACTGTCGATGAAGCGATGGGCAAACACCTTGTGACGCGGCACAGAATACGGAATCAGGTCTTTGCCGAAATCGTGGGACGAGTCCGCTTCGTCATGGTCACGAATAAGCTGGTCATAAAGAAACGAGGCATTGAATACATAGACGCCCATGCTGGCAAGCGCTTGGGACGGTTGACCGGGAATAGGGGTCGGGTGCCTGGGCTTTTCCTGAAAGTCGTTGATCCGCCAGTTGCCGTCCACGCTTACAATGCCCAACTCGCCTGCCGATTCCAATGGCACGTCGACGCACGCAATAGTCATATCCGCGCCTTTATCCACGTGATCTGCGAGCAACTTGCTGTAATCCATTTTATAGATGTGATCGCCGCCCAGGATCAACACGTATTCGGGCTTGTGGCTGCGCAGGATATCAATATTCTGGAACACCGCGTCGGCTGTTCCGCGATACCAGCTTTCCTCGGTGCGTTGCTGGGCAGGAAGCAGCTCGACGAACTCCTTGAACCGCCCATCAAGAAAACCCCATCCATGCTGGATATGACTGATGAGGCTTTGCGCCTTGTATTGGGTCGCAACGCCAATCCGGCGGATTCCTGAATTCACGCAGTTGGAAAGTGCGAAATCGATAATGCGGAACTTCCCTCCAAACGGAACGGCGGGTTTGGCACGCCAGTCTGTGAGTTGGCGCAATCGACTCCCTCGCCCCCCGGCCAGGATGAAGGCGATCGAATTACGCGTTATGTAGCTATGAAAACGGGCATCCGCTCCTTGGGGCATGGCAGCGATTCCTGAAAAATGTCATTGAAGGCGAACAAGCTGCTTGGCCTGCCCTTCCAGATAGCGAATATACTCACTCACCCCCTGATTCATGGGGTCGAACAAGCAGGACAATACCATCCTTCCGCGCACATGCGGCTATAATTCGCCACATGCAAAAGAGAATTGCAAGACATGACATGCCAGGTAACATGGATCCCGCGCTTGCGGCGCTGCTTTCGGGACGGCTGCACAATCCGTTCAGCTACCTTGGCTTCCACGCAGAGCAAGATCACAGCCTGGTGAGGGTATTTTACCCCTATGCCAGCCATGTATGGATCAATATAGCAGGCAAATTCGAGCCCATGCAGCGCACCCATCCCTCTGGAATTTTTGAATGGAAAGGCAAGACAAGACCTTCCCTACCTTATCTGCTGCGTGTCCAGGATCATATCAGCGTGCCGAAGGACACCGCATTTGAAACCTATGATGCTTACGCCTTCCCCCCACGCATTTCCGAATATGACTTGTACCTGTTTCATGAGGGGCGCTTATGGCAGGCTTATCGCACGCTCGGTTCCCATGTTATCGAGATTGACGGAGTAGCGGGCGTCCGTTTCGCCGTTTGGGCGCCGAATGCTGCCCGAGTGAGCGTTGTCGGCAGCTTCAATCGGTGGGATGGGCGAGTGCATACGATGGCTGTTCATGAATCGAGTGGAGTATGGGAGCTTTTCATCCCGGGCGTTCCCCAAGACTCTCTCTATAAATACGAGATGCTTAGCCACGAGACTGGAGAAATCCTTCTCAAAACCGATCCCTATGCCGAACGTTATGAGTTACGCCCCAGGAACGCATCGCTTACTCCGTGTCCGGGAAAAGCGGTCTGGTGCGACGACACGTGGATGGAAGCGAGGGCGACCTCCGACTGGCTCCATACGGCACTCAACATTTACGAGATGCACGCAGGGTCCTGGAAGCGGAACCTGGACGGAAGCTTTTTAAGCTTCCGCGAACTCGCCATCGAACTGATTCCCTATGTTCTTGACATGGGCTTCACCCATGTTGAGTTGCTCCCCATTACCGAACACCCACTGGACGAATCGTGGGGTTACCAGACAACCGGGTATTTCGCCGCGACGAGCCGTCATGGAACTGCGGAGGATCTCAAGTTTTTTGTCGACGCCTGCCATGAGGCGGGTATTGGAGTGATTCTCGACTGGGTGCCCGCGCATTTTCCCAACGATGCGTTTGCGCTGGCGCATTTTGACGGAACCGCGCTGTATGAGCATGCGGACCGGCGGATGGGATTTCATGAGGACTGGGGTACGCATATCTTCAACTTCGGACGTAATGAAGTGAAGTCTTTTCTGCTATCGAGCGCCCACTATTGGTTGTCGGAATTTCATCTCGACGGTCTGAGAGTCGATGCGGTGGCATCCATGCTCTATCTCGACTATTCCCGAAAACCGGGCGAATGGCTGCCCAATAAATACGGAGGGCGGGAAAATCTTGAAGCCATCGATTTCCTGCGTGAACTGAACATCATGGTTCACCAGGAGTTCCCCGGAGCGCTGACCGTTGCAGAAGAGTCTACCGCCTGGCCGGGCGTTTCACGGCCGACATACCTGGGCGGCCTCGGGTTCTCCATGAAGTGGAACATGGGCTGGATGAACGACACGCTTGCATATATGCATCATGATCCCGTCTACAGGCGATTTCACCACGACAAACTTACCTTCGGCCAACTCTATGCCTACAGCGAAAACTTCGTCCTTCCGCTGTCGCACGACGAAGTTGTGCATGGCAAAGGGTCGCTCCTGGAAAAAATGCCGGGGGACAACTGGCAGCGACGCGCAAATCTCCGGCTGCTGTTTTGTTTCCAGATGACGTGGCCTGGCAAGAAGCTGAATTTCATGGGGAACGAGTTCGGGCAGCGGACAGAATGGAACGCCGGCAAGGGGCTGGACTGGGAACAGTTGAATCAGCCTGAATATCAGGGCATCCTGAATGCATTTCGCGATCTCGGTCGCCTTTACAGAAACCTTCCCGCGCTGCATCAGCTGGATTTTTCATCGGGAGGCTTCGTATGGATTGATTGCCACGATGCAGACAATTCGGTAATCAGCTATCTCCGCCAGGCAAAGGACGGCGTTTTCGTCGTAGTTGTTCTCAATTTCACGCCCGTTCCACGCCACCATTATCGCGTCGGCGTTCCGAAGGGTGGAACCTACAATGAGATATTCAACAGTGACGCTTCACTTTATGGGGGGAGTGGCGTAGGCAACATGGGACACGCTCGTGCAACTCCGAAGCCCTGGAACGGGCAGCCTCATTCGATGAGCATTACCCTTCCACCATTAGGCGGCCTGATTTTTTCGCTGTGAAGTCCAGGTGCTGTTGCAACGTTAATAAATGAGGTATAGGTGTTCGTAGAGAAGCCCGGGAATGATAGCAGGCAAACCCCTTTGGTCGCCGCTGGTTCACATGATTCGAGACTCCGGGTTCTTTTTGTTACGCCGGAAATACACCCCCTCAACAAGACAGGCGGACTTGGAGACGTAAGCGCAGCACTACCTGCCGCATTGCGAGAACTTCACGTCGATGCCCGCGTCCTTATTCCCGGTTATCCGCAGGTGATGTCCGGGCTCAGGCATAAGCGCAAAATAGCGGAGTTTGATGCCCAGGGCCCTTTGCTCCCATGCGCACTATTTTCAGCGGAACTGCCGGTGAGTCGATCGGAAGAACTTCCCTTGCTGGTCATTGATTGCCCGCCTTATTATCAGCGAGATGGCGGCCCTTATTCCGATGCATCCGGGCGCAGTTGGCCGGATAACGACGTGCGCTTCGGGCTCCTTTCCAAAATCGGCGCCATTCTGGCAAGCGATTCAACTCCGATCGACTGGCATCCCCACGTAGCGCACTGTAATGATTGGCAAGCGGGCCTGCTGCCCGCATACCTGCATTTTCATCCGGGAAAAAGAGCCGCTACGCTGATGACAATACATAATCTTGCTTTCCAGGGCGTCTTCCCTCCCGACACCGTGACTAAACTGGGACTGCCTGCCTCGAGTTTTGGGGTAAATGGAGTGGAATATTACGGAGGGATGGCTTTCCTGAAGGCCGGGCTCTATTATTCCGATCATATTTCCACCGTAAGCCCCACCTATGCGCGGGAAATTCAGGCCGCGCCGCTGGGCTTTGGAATGGAAGGATTGCTGGCTTCCCGGCATAACGAGATCAGCGGCATCCTTAATGGTATTGACACTGACGAATGGGATCCGGGCAACGATCCGTACCTTGCCCGGCATTATTCAATTTCCAATCTCGCTGCCAAATCAGTCAATAAAAAAGAACTGCAGCAAGTATTGGGCCTGGATGTCGACCCCCGCTTTCCACTATTCGGAGCGGTGAGCCGGATTACCTACCAGAAAGGCTGCGACCTGCTTCTGCGGATTGCGAAAGAGTTGATTGCGATACCCGCGCAACTAGCTGTCCTGGGCAACGGGGAAGCCGTGCTCGAGCGCGAATTCTCGATGCTGGCAAAAAGCAATCCGGGAAAGATTGCCGTGTCTATCGGTTTTGATGAGAAGCTCGCGCACATGATCGAAGCTGGGGCTGACAGTTTCCTGATGCCTTCCCGCTTCGAGCCCTGCGGGCTGAACCAGATGTATAGCCAACGGTATGGCACGCCACCTCTTGTGCACGCGACGGGGGGCCTGATCGATACGGTTGCTGATTTTACTCCTGCGTCTCTGGCTGCTGGAAAAGCCACCGGCTTCCTGTTCCAGGACATGACACCCGAAAGCTTCCTTGCTGGAATACGGCGGGTCGTAGACGCCTACAATGACAAGCCGGACTGGCAGCGTCTAAAGATAAATGGCATGACAAAAGATTTCAGCTGGCGTTCGAGCGCCACTGCTTACCGCGAAATCTACTCGCGTCTCTCGTCCCTGTCTTCTCTACCTCTTTGACGTCGCGTGTTCAGACCCACGCCATCATCCCCATTTCGAACCGATGCGTCAGTAATGGATGATACGGGTAAGCGCGTATGAAATACTCGAGCTTCCCGCACAACTCCGGAGTGAGATCCAACTGATAAATTCGCTCGCCGGACTCCTCGCCGACAGGCTCGAATTTATAGTGCTTGAATTCGCGCAGGTGGGATTTCTTGATTTGACGGGAGATGAGCAACTCCACCACGATATCCTCGGCTCGCAAGCCGTTCAGGATCACCCCGGCTTTGAACTGCAAGCCGTCACCGAAGCTTATTCGCTTTGACGGCGTGTCGAGCCTCCAGATCCTGACGCCCCCCCATGCTTGTCTCACAAAAGCTTTCCAGTCCGCGATTTTCTTCGCCGCCTCGAAATCGTTCGCGGCATACAGCTTGCCTTGCCTGCTCGCAGGCACGTAAAACTTGTGAGTGTATTCGTTGACCATCCTCGCCGCGTTATAGCGCGGCAGGAGCGACATCATTGAAGATTTGGCCATTTTTACCCAGGCGGAGGAATAGCCCGGCTTATCCCGCGTGTAATAAAGAGGCACCACATGATCCTGCAAGGTTTCATAAAAATCTTTACTTTCCTCCTTGTCCCGGCGCGCCGGATCCATGTTCTCCGGCCCCGGTTTGATAGCCCAACCGTTTTTCCCGTCGTAGCCCTCTCCCCACCAGCCATCCAGCACACTCAGGTTAAGCGTTCCATTAATACCCGCTTTCATGCCAGAGGTACCACTGGCCTCGAGTGGATATACGGGACTGTTGAGCCATACGTCGACTCCGGCGGTCAGCCGACGCGCCAGCCGCAGATCATAGTCCTCCAGAAGAAATATTCTTCCTTCAAACTCCGGCATGCGTGCGATCTGGCTTACGCGCCGAATCAGGTCCTGCCCCGGAACGTCCGCAGGGTGCGCTTTTCCCGCGAACACGATCAGCAGCGGCCGCTCCTGGTCAAGCACAAGCCGGCGCAGCCACTCGAGGTCTTCGAATAACAGCCCTGCGCGCTTGTAGGTCGCAAACCGGCGGGCAAATCCAAGTGTAAGAATGCTGGGGTTAACGGGGTCGATCAGTTTGAGCAGGCGATCCAGATGGGCTTCGGAACCACGGATGCGCGTATTCTGGGTGGCGATGCGGGCGCGCATCCCGTGAAACAGCTGGGACTTGAGTGTCTGGCGGACGCTCCAGAACAGATGATCGGGAATGGCGCTGATACGGGACCAATATTGCGTATCGCAGATATTGTTACGCCACTCATAGCCCAGGTACCTGTCAAATAGGTCGGTCCACTCCTGCGCGAGAAACGTGGGTACGTGCACACCATTGGTGATATACCCCATTGGGTTTTCCTGCGGCTCGATCTGAGGCCATAAATCCTTGCAGATTCGCGCGGATACGTTTCCATGTATCTTGCTCACCCCGTTCTGGTAACGTGAAATGTTGACGGCGAGCGCTGTCATGTTGAAATCGGGATTGTCGGGGACGTGGCCCAAAGCAAGGAATTCCTCGCGGCTAATCCCCAGGCCATGGTAAAGCTGCTCAAAATAAGCGGTAACCATGTCGTCGCTGAAATGGTCGTGACCAGCGGGTACGGCAGTGTGGGTCGTGAACACGGTGTTTGCCGCGACGGCTTCAAGCGCTGCGGGAAAGTTCAACCCTTCACGCACCAATCCGCGCATCCGCTCGAGCATCATGAAAGCCGCGTGCCCCTCATTGATATGCCACACCGTCGGCTTGATTCCAATCGCCTGTAGCGCTCTTACTCCACCCACCCCCAAGAGGATTTCCTGCTCGATGCGCATGACCCTGTCTCCGCCGTAGAGCTGGTGAGTGATGTCGCGATCATCCACGGAATTCTCCGGAAGGTCCGTATCCAGCAGATACAGCGTGACGTGGCCGATTTTTGCGCACCAGATCTTTGCCTGGACACTGCGGTGCGGCAATTCGACATTTATCCGAATCTCCGAATCATCGCTATGCAACATGGGCGATACCGGCATATCCTCAAAATCTGAATCTGTATATGTGACCCGCTGGTTTCCCTGGCTATCGATCGTCTGGAAAAAATATCCCTGTCGATAAAGGAGTCCGACGGCGACCAAAGGCAGGCGCAGATCGCTCGCCGCCTTGCAATGATCCCCGGCAAGAATGCCGAGACCACCAGAGTAGATGGGAAAGCTTTCGTGGAACCCGAATTCAAAGCAAAAATAGGCGACCCGGTCACTTGGCTTGAGGTTGGCGGCGCCTTCCCGCCGGGCAGGCGCGGAGCGATAGGAATCGTAGGCGGAGAGTATGCTATGGTAATTCGCCAGGAAAACCTGATCCTCGGCAGCTTTCAGAAGCAGCGATTCGTCCACCCGCTTGAGAAACGCCTTGGGATTGTGGCCGACGGCGCCCCAAAGGGTGGGATTGAGGCGCGAGAATAGTGAACGGGTCGAACGATCCCAGCTATACCAGAGGTCATTGGCCAGCTCTTCGAGCCGAGAAAGGTTTGGCGGCAGTTTTGGATTGACGGTGAGCGTAAACGCAGTGCCGATCGTCATGCGATAGTTCCTTCAAGCGTGGAAAAATGTGATGGAAACCACGAGCGGGTCAAGCGACCTGGCTCTACATTCTAATGAAATGCTCGCGGTAATGCTTCATCTCGGCAATCGAGTCATAAATATCCGCCAGCGCCTCATGCCTCGACTGCTTTGCCAGACCCGCCAGGACCTGGGGCCTCCAGCGCTTTGCCAGTTCTTTCAGCGTACTGACATCGAGATTGCGGTAGTGAAAATAGGACTCCAGCCTGGGCATCCATCGCCCGAGGAAGCGGCGGTCCTGGCAAATGGAATTTCCACACATGGGGGAAACACCGGGAGGAACGTAAGTCTGAAGAAACACGATCATGGAAGCTTCGACCTCGGCCTCCGCTAATTGCGACGATCTGACTTTATCGATCAGGCCGGATTTGCCGTGGGTGGACCTGTTCCAGCTATCCATGGCATCAAGTACCGTATCCGGCTGAAAGACAACCAGCACTGGTGCTTCGGCCACAACATTCAATTGCGAGTCGGTTACGACCAGGGCAACCTCGATGATACGATCGTTCTCTGGACTGAGACCGCTCATTTCCATGTCTATCCAGATGAGGTTCTGGCTGTCTTGTGTCATAATTGGATCGATCCGGATGAATTTTCAATGCGTCATTGTGTCATATCAGCACCACTCCGTCATCCGGCGATTCCGGACACTGACGATTCCTAACACTCTTTCTTTTTTATGCAGATTTTCACGACGGTTTTCCTGGGCGCGCTGTTATTGACTCTTGCCGCCCGCATCTGGCTTTCCGCCCGGCACATTCAGCATGTTCTTGCGCACCGGGACAGAGTACCTGACAACTTCGCTTCGGAGATCACGCTGGAGTCTCATCAAAAGGCTGCCGATTACACCTGCGCCAAGACCCGGCTGGGATACGTCGACATGGTGCTCGGGACTGTCCTTGTGCTGCTATTGACGCTGGGCGGAGGCCTGAATGCATTGTCGGATTTCTGGGGGGTGTGGCTGAAGGACCCGCTTTTTCATGGCATGGCCCTCATCATCAGCGCGGTACTGCTCATAAGTCTGTTTGAGCTTCCCCTGAGCTACTACCGGGTATTTGTTATCGAGCAGCAGTTTGGCTTCAATAGAATGACTCCACGCATGTTCGTAACCGACTTGGTAAAGCGGACTGTTCTTGCAATTCTAATTGGCGCGCCGCTCGTGCTCGGTATTTTATGGCTGATGGAGAAAGCAGGTTCGAACTGGTGGTTTTACGCCTGGCTCGCCTGGATGGCATTCAACCTGCTTGTTCTCGCAGTTTTCCCGACATGGATAGCGCCGCTTTTCAACAAATTTACGCCCCTCAATGATGCCGCCCTGAGAGATCGCATCGAGAACCTGATGCGTAAGTGCGGCTTCAAGACAAGCGGGCTGTTCGTGATGGATGGCTCGCGGCGAAGCAATCATGGTAATGCCTATTTCACAGGTTTTGGCACGTCGAAACGCATCGTTTTTTTCGACACGCTGCTCGCGCGTCTGAACGCATCCGAAATCGAAGCCGTTTTAGCGCACGAGCTGGGCCATTTCAAAAGACGTCATGTGATCAAGCGCATCGCCTGGACCTTTGCCGGGAGCCTGTTCTTCCTGTGGGCTCTCGGCTATCTTATGCAGCAGGGCTGGTTTTACGAGGGGCTTGGGGTTCACGAACATTCCCCCGCAGTCGCCTTGCTGTTGTTCTTTCTCGTTATGCCTGCGTTTACGTTCCTGCTGCAGCCGCTCGCCAGCCTGTATTCGCGAAAACATGAATTTGAGGCGGACGAATACGCTGCCCATAATGCGTCTGCGCTCGATCTTATCCGAGCCCTTGTCAAGCTCTACCAGGACAATGCCGCCACGCTTACCCCCGATCCGCTTCACTCCGCATTTTATGATTCCCATCCCCCGGCAACGCTAAGAATTGCGCGCCTGCAAAGACTGGCTCACAATTGAGGCCAGGGACAGGAATGAATTCACACTAAAGGAAAGGAGCGCAGATGGAAAACGGTACTCACGAACTCACCACAAAAAAATGCCGCCCATGTGAAGGGGGCACACCACCACTTTCCCCAAAGGAAGTGTCGGAGCTGATGCGACAGCTCGACGGATGGGAATTTCTCCAGACCAGGATTGCCAAGGATTATCATTTCAAGAACTACTATCAGACCATTGCATTCGTGAATGCCATTGCCTGGATTTCACATCGCGAGGATCACCATCCCGACCTTACTGTGGAATACAACAAATGCCGGGTCGAGTATATGACTCATGCCATCGGGGGGTTGTCCGAGAACGATTTCATCTGCGCGGCGAAGATAGACGCCCTTCTCAAGATTTGAGACCCCATCTCCTTCCTGGCGTTACTCCCTTGGTAGAAGGGCAAATCATTGCCAGTTTCGGAAGGCAGTTTCTCGTTAAAACAGGAGAAGGCGATACGCTCTCATGTGTTGCGCGGGGTAAAAAAGGGGGAGCAGCATGTGGAGATCGGGTACAAATCCGTACTGTTGAACCAGGGCGTCAGGGAGTCATTGAGACAATCCTGCCACGAACAGCGCTATTGCATCGCAGCGACGCCTATCGAGAAAAGCTGATCGCGGCAAACATTACTCAAGTGGTCATTGTTGTCGCAGCCGTGCCCAGTTTCAGCGAGGAACTGATCAACCGTTTCCTGGCTGCTGCAGAAAACCAGCGACTCAAGCTGCTCATCGTTCTCAACAAGGCGGATCTTGTGGAAGCAACCAGGGCAGCGGCTGAAGCACTTAAGCTCTACCAGGAATTGGGCTACACGCTCCTGAAGCTCAGCGCTTCGACTGACCCGATGCCCTTGCGACCCTATCTATCGGATCAGCTGAGCGTGTTTGTCGGACAGTCAGGGATGGGAAAATCGACGCTGATAAACGCCCTTCTTCCTGGTGCAAACAGGGCAACGGCCAGCATTTCGGTCGCGCTGGATAGCGGGAGACATACGACTACCCACGCGCGACTGTACGAGATCGACGGACAAAGCGCTATTATCGACTCCCCTGGCTTGCAGGAGTTCGGCCTTTACCATATGAATAACGAGGAGCTGGCGTGGGGCTTTCTCGAATTTCGTCCATACCTCGGCCGATGCAAGTTCGCCGACTGCCGCCATCTTCAGGAACCAAGTTGCGCCCTTGTTGATGCAACGGCTCAGGGCGGGATAGCCAAGCGCCGCCTGCATTTCTATCAGATGCTGGCGACGAGGCTGACGTCGAGATCGGGTGGTTCGTCCCCGGATTGAAACATTCAGGGACGAACCCGCTTGAAAGCAGGAATATTGGAAATTGATTACCTTTATCCCTGCCACTCTACCGCCTTGAACTTCGGTCTTAAACTCCATTTACCGCAGCCGGATCGGCCTCTCTACCTTGAAACGGTCCAGCGCGAGATTTCCAAGCAACATTGCTTCTCTTTCGGCACGGCGGTCCGTACGGAAATTCAAAATGGATGGGGAAGAGAAGGCGCTTTTGCTCCTTCTGCGGATGAACTAATGCAGATGGGATCAGACCAAATATTCCATTTGTTCAAATAGATATACATCCTGTGAGGGGTCGTGGTTTCCCATTTGCATTACTTCTTGAGAGCGTCAATATGTGCTTGACGAGGGGGTTGAGGGAAGGGCACAATCTTGTCTGAGGCTGTACTTTTTGCTTGAAGAAAACTCATAACGAAAGGGGTGGAGATATGCATACCTGTAGTCATGCCGTTGTTGGATGTATGGATTTTCGTATCCAGAAAACCGTTAGCAACTTGCTCGAGCATCTGAAGGTCCACGAGGGAACGTTTGACCGCGTGACGTTTGCCGGAGGTGCCGCCAACAAGGAGCAATTGAAGCATCACCTCGAGCTTTCCAAAAGACTTCATGACAGCGGAATGGCCATTCTGTCCGTGCATGAAGATTGCGGTGCCGGTGCTAAAAAGGAAGATCTTTACGAGGCGGCGGAAACTGCCCGCTCACTGGGATATGACCCGAAAATGTTCTACATCAAGCTTGACGGTACTTGGGAAGAAGTAAAGCCTGCGTGAGGGAGTAAAGGCAGCTGAGAGCGAACCTAATGATGGAATGAAGGGATAGTTTGAAACTTTGATTACTGAATAATGACGCCCTTACACGGGGCGTCATTCACTATTCATTTTATTTTTTCTGCGCCAATCTTTCCCATGCTTGAGCTACCGTCATATCCGTTCTTGGATGCTGGGCAAGTTTGGATAATCCATGGCGCCGCAGCAATTGATAAACCGTCGACGTTGAAATCTGCCTTCCCACTCGCCTCTCAAGCTCAGCTTTCAATTGCGGTATATGAAGAACGCCGGTGTCTTTTGCCTCGCTGACGAATGGAGCCAGGAACTTGACCTCTTCGTCCAGGCTCATCCGGGCGTGGTTTCGTAAACCTTTTTTTGTTTTTACTTGCTCAACGCCTGTTTCGATGCGCTGAAATCGGGTTCGAAGCTTGCCCGTCCGGCTCTTGGACAACCCGATGATCATGGCGGTCTGTTCCAGCGATAGCCCAAACTCGAGCGGAAGCAGTAATGCCTGAGCAGCGCGCAAGGCATCAACTGTTTTCGCCGATGCGATTCTTTCCTTAGCGGTCTCCACAAATTCCCGTCCCGTCGCAGGTCTTGCCATTTGTATGTACACTCGTATCCAAGTTTAAATATGAATGAATGCAGCGCCTTTTCACGCCCCGTTCCCATGATAGCCCCACCTCGTCACGTTGCGCCAGATCACAAGGACGCTTCCTGACGCAATGCCGCCGTGTGATCGGCTCCTCGGAGCGGGCAAACAAGCAGTCTGCTCGCCTCCAGGGAGCTCCGGATGAAATGAAGCACGATCAATACGACACTGCTGGTCCTATTACCCATTGGCAATCGGAAACCAGGCACATCCCCCCAAAGTCCTTTAGCCTGGGTCGAATTGCGTTGATGACTCTCTCGGCCTGGTTCTCCTCACAAGCAAGGATCACAACCGCATTCTTTTCCTGCAGTGCGTAATCATCGGGGTGGCGTTCTCCCCGGGTCCCCAGCCCGCCAGCATGCTTGATGAAGGTATAGCCCCGCACATTCACTGACTTGAATAATCCAATCAAGTCCCCAAGCGATTCTTCTTCGATAACGATCTCGATCCGTTTCATTGCTATTAAAGCGTCTGTTCTCATAATCGTGACTCCCTCTCAAAATATTTCCACTTATTAGGAACCTGAATCTTTCGAATTGGCGGCGCCTGTTCGAAAGATTCAGCTAATTGGCATCATCGTGTCGAAAGCTGCACCAAGGCTATTACGCCGCCCCCTGCCCCGCCAGATACTGAGCGATGGCGTAATAGGTGGGGACGCCGATCACGATGTTGAACGGGAAGGTCACGCCGAGCGACAAGGTGAGGTAGAAGGAGGGATTTGCCTCCGGGATAGCCAGGCGCATCGCCGGAGGCACTGCGATATAGGAACAGCTTGCCGCAAGCACGGTTACCAGCGTGACGCCTCCCACTGAATATTGGAGAAAGTAGTGGCCAACCAACATGCCGAACGTCGCGCCGATGATGGGCATCACTACACCAAACGCAACCAGGAAAACGCCCACCGTTTTGAATTCCGATATTCTTTTTCCGGCTTCCATGCCCATGTCACACAGGAATATGCACAGCGCGCCCATGAATACGCCTTCAAAGAACGGCTCGATCTTCTTGTAGCTCGCATCCGAAACCACGTAGCCGATTCCCATGGACAGGAACAGCAGCAAAATACTGCCGTTGGTGAAGGCTTCCCTCACGAGATGACCATACATCCCCTTCTCGCCCTTTTGGGCGCCACCCATGATCTTGCGGGAATAACCTGCCAGGACGAGACCGATCATGATCGCGGGAGATTCCATGATCGCCAGCATGATGACGGGATACGCCTCATAGGTGACACCCATGCTGCCCAACATGGCAACTGCGGTCATGTAAGTCCCGGCGCTCACCGAGCCATAATGCGCAGAGATGGCCGCCGCGTTTAGCGGATCAATCTTCCCAACACCCCGCAAAATGATGTAAGCCAGGATCGGCAAGAAAATCCCGAAAAAGAATGCTGCGGCCACCGCGGGCATGGCATCACCGATCGGCGAATTGATGAACGCTCTGCCCCCGTGCAGCCCGATGCCGATCAGCAGATAGATGACGATCATCTTGTGCATGTCGGGCGGGAACTTCAGATCCGATTTGATAAGGCACGCGAACATGCCGAGGGCGAAAAACAGTATCGCCGGTACGAGAAGACTAGACATTTATATTTCCCCTTTAGTGAGTTGGTGAACTGCTTGGATGGTTACAAACACGCTTGCCAGAACTGCCCGTTCTGAGCCTCCCGAAGCCAGGGGTCGGAGGTCCGAACGGCGATGAGCCGTCAGGAAGAGCCCGGCGGCCCGGCCCGGACAGTATCGCCGGGACCCTGAGCATTCCGGAAACCGCCCTGTCGACCTGCGCACGCCCCCTTTTTGGGGGATGGCCCAAGTCGGCCTCCTCCAATATCTCATGCGCGCTAATCCCTCTTTTCCTTTTCAGGCAAAAATAAGCATTTATCATATACCTTCCCCATCACGGTAAAAATCTGGAACAGAACTGGAATTAATAACAACTACTGATTCAGCTGGACAGGTAGTCTGGACGCATACGTTTTATGTCCATTCCCGCTATCGCTCAATCACCTTTCAACCCTACGATAATCCTTCGCGGCTTATCGCGGCTCTGGCTCCAAGTTATATCTTCTTTACGTGTATCTCTAAGTCGCTCTCATTTTCAACCCACTGAAACTGATAAAGATTTTCTACTGAATAGAAACATTATTTCGTTTTAGAGGGTGTGAATTTCAGGTTAGGGCAAAAATTAACATACCGGTTGTGAAGAAAATATTTTCTATCTGTGATGAATTTGTGAAAGCTACAATAAAGATTCCAGATCGTGAAAAAACTGTCCTTCCGATCCAAATGCTCCTGGCTATTAAGGTTCCGTTTATTTATAGAATATGGCTTGGAATAGCAACAAATATAAAGAGGTTTTCCGGCGAAACCTGATCACGGGTGGGATTCATTTGCCATAGAGGAAGAAGAGGTATTCAGGCGCTGCCGGGGGTAGCTGTGGAAACCACTGATAAAGCCGGGGAAACTGCCGTTGATCCCGACTTGAAATATGCTGAAGTGCAGGTAAGTTGTTACGAGGGAATCAGAAGTGAAGGCTTCAGACGTCGTTTTGCTTGTGCAATTGGGGGCTGGCAGTGGACGGCCGCGCAGGCGCCGACCGTATTATTGTTGCTTGGTATTCTTTCTGGCTCTGACGATGCGCTTCCAGAGCAAACTGGGGTGTGGCCACCGGCTATCACCAAGGCAAGCGGTGGTCGAGTAATTTGTGATAGAGCGGTTGTCGTAAAGCCGTCAGCAAGGCGCGCACTTCGATTGCACCTGTCGATTTCCTCCATATTCTCCAATCGATCCATAACCTTTTGTCATACTTTTTCCGGCTGTAGAAACGTATCGAAACAAAAACGGGAGTTAATAACGACTGAAGCAGGCGGAATACCCCCTATCCATACGAGGCCTTTTATTCATTTTGTTTAACCCGCCATTCCTCTTGCCAAAGCCGCTTTTTTCCCCAGTTAACCGTGATCATTTCGGAATTAATTCTCTATCCACCGTTGTCTAATGCCTGAACCTTTTATATTTGTCTGAATATTAATCAAAGTTTTTACTACACTGCTGATCATTCCTGTTACAACATTCCGTAATTACGCTTGGGGGCGCTGAGATTCGTAAATGTGGTGTGAAGAAAACATTCTTGAAGAAAATATTCTCTATTTGTGATTTATTTGTGAAAGCGAGTTGCCTCAAGCTCTGTGCGTTCGGCATGCTTCGGTTTGCCATGCCGCTCACCCCGGATGCCTCAGTGGCATAGGCTTGGGTGCTGGGCACTCTCGGCGCCATCACATTCCTCTACACGGCAATGATCGCCTTGCAACAAACAAATCTCAGGCGCCTGCTGGCTTACGCCAGCGTTGCACATCGGGCTGGTAATCGTCGGTTCCAGGCCCGAGCGGATTTCCGGCAGAACTGCTCTTGATTAT
>DASSHJ010000166.1:0-4986 GCA_035692965.1 Nitrosospira sp.
TTTACAAGACTGCCGTCCAGCCTGCCGACTTGAGTACTTGAGTAAATGACTGGTTTTCTCTGGATCAACTCGCTTCGAATGGAGTTTCCAGATTCAGTAGCGGCATGGCTAGCGAAGCAAGTCCAACCCTGGGGCGATTACCATGAAAAAAATAGAGGCCGTTATCAAGCCATTCAAGCTTGATGAAGTGTGTGAAGCGCTTAATGAAATTGGCGTGAGTGGGCTGACAGTCACCGAGGTAAAGGGTTTCGGACGGCAGAAAGGACACACCGAACTCTATAGGGGCGCGGAGTACGTGGTCGATTTCCTCCCTAAAATAAAAATCGAGATCGTGGTAGACGACAAGCTCGTCGATAATATTATCGATATGATTGTAAATACTGCGCGAACAGGCAAAATCGGCGACGGAAAAATCTTCGTCACAACGGTTGAACAGGTTGTGCGTATACGAACCGGCGAAACGGGTGACCCTGCAGTGTGACAATCATTTGCCCTGATCGATGGCTGGAAGCAGCCAGGATTCAACTGGGGAAGATTTCACGGTATTTTCACGAATTGAAGCGCTGAGCGACGTCACGGTACAGGTTGAACTTTGCTCCAGCCGCTCCATCTTACCCACATGAATTTTCGTCTGTTGCCGGTTGTCCTGGCGTTGCTGTTCATACCACCTGTAAACTCGAGTGAACTGCCCGATCTGGGGGATGTTTCACAAGCCGCGCTGTCCACGCGCGAGGAAAGGGATCTCGGCCTTCAGATCATGGCTGAGATTCGTGCCGACAAAGACTACCTGGACGATGCGGAGATCGCCGGTTATCTCACGACTCTGGGCAACAAGTTGATTCTCGGCTCTCGGGAAGCCCGTCCCGATCAGGACTTCGAGTTTTTCACGGTAAAGGATCCGGCAATCAACGCATTCGCCCTTCCGGGTGGATTCATGGGTTTCAATACTGGCCTGATCCTTGCAGCGCAATCCGAATCGGAACTGGCGGGTGTGATGGCCCATGAAATCGCTCACGTCACGCAGAAGCATCTCGCTCGCATGATCGCCGGGCAAAAATATAATCTGCTGACGACCCTGGCCGCATTAGCCCTGGCGATTCTGGCGTCCCGAACAAACCCCCAGGTAAGCGAGGCTGTTTTGGTCGGCTCGCAAGCACGCCAGATACAATCCCAGCTCGACTTCACACGCGACCACGAAAAGGAGGCTGATCGAGTTGGCATGAATATACTGGTCAGCGCCGGCTTCGATCCGCACGGCATGGCTTCCTTTTTCGAGCACTTGCAAAAAGCGGGGCGCTTCCACGAAAACGGCGCGCCTTCCTACCTTCGCACCCACCCGATCACCTACGAGCGCATCGCGGATATCGAGAATCGTATTCAACAAACCTCTTACAGGCAAGTGCCTGACAGTATCGACTTCCAGCTTGTTCGGGCAAAGGTCCGTTCGTATCTCGAAAAACCGGGAGACGCGGTAAAATATTTCGATTCCGCGCTGCGGGACAAGCGCTATTCCAATGAGGCTGTCGAGCGATATGGACTGGTCAACGCGTTGCTTGAAGACAAGAAATACGTGCGGGCCGACAAGGAACTGGCTCTCCTGTACGAAACCTTGAATGCGCGAGCGATCGACGAAACCCTGGAGGATCACAAGCTTGGGGCGGCTATCCGCATTCAACGCAAGGCCGTACCTTCCAGCCCAATGATTGAAACACTGGCTGCCCGGGTAAAACTTTCCGTCGGTCAAACGGCGGAGGCCCTCGATCTTTACCGTGCCGCGCTAAAGATATATCCCCAGCATCGGGCGCTCGTCTATGATTACGCCGGCGCACTGCTGCGAACCGGAAGGGCGGACACTGCGCTGAAGTTCATCAGCCAGCAGCTGCGGTTCACACCGGAAGATATAAGGCTGTATTCACTGCAGGCGCAAGCATATGAGGCGATGGGAGATCATATGTCTCAACATCGCGCTCAGGCGGAAGTATATGCGCGGCAGGGTAATTTGACGTCTGCAATCGAACAGCTCCAGATTGCATTGAGAGCGAACGATCCCGATTTTTATCAGGCATCCAGCATGGAAGCACGACTGAGAGAGCTGCGGGAAATGGCTGCCAATAAGCCGAAGTCCAAATAAGTCTTGATATCGCCTTTTCTTCACCCGCTCTTGCCGATCTCCTTGAGCCTCGGGTCCGACCCTCTGCAGTCAGGTAACATTTTCGATTTTGCCCGGCAGGACGCGGCACTCAACCCTGGGTTTGTATGGTCCTCACCTTGAGCCGCAGGACGTTCGTCGTCATCCTCGCCTTATTAACGACTGCTGCCGGCTTCTGGTATTGGATCGTCAAAAATGAATCGAGACCGGAGCGGTACAAAACCCAGCCGCTCGAACGCGGCGATATTGTTCACAGCATCTCGGCGAACGGCACCCTTAACCCTGTCGTTCTGGTCAATGTCGGTACCCAGGTATCAGGAACGGTCTATAAGCTCTTTGCCGACTTTAATGACCGTGTCGAGAAAGGGGAGATCCTGGTTGAGCTCGATCCAGCACTGTTTGAAGCCCAGCTAGGCCAATCGAAAGCCGCGGTTCTGAATGCCGAGGTCGCGCTGAGAGTCGCCGAGAACAAAATGGCTCGCAACGTCGCGCTGAAAGAGCAAGGCTTTATCTCGCCCGACGCGCTGGACGTCGTCGTACAGCAATTGGAAACCGCCCGTGCGCAACTTGCGGTCAACAGGGCGCAGCTCGAGCGGGATCGGACAAGCCTCAATTATACGATTATCCGATCACCCATTTCTGGAGTAGTTATCGCACGCAACGTCGATATCGGCCAGACTGTCGCAGCGAGCTTTCAGACGCCCGTCTTGTTCCAGATTGCGAAGGATTTGAAGCAGATGCAGATCGATACGAGCGTCGCTGAAGCCGATATTGGTCATCTGCAGCTCGGCCAGCCCGTAACATTCACGGTGGATGCCTTCCAGGATCGCGAATTTACCGGCGTAGTTGAGCAGGTGCGGCTCAACCCGACGATACAGCAAAATGTCGTGTCTTATAACGTCATTGTGAAGGTGGCAAATGATGAGGGCTTATTATTGCCTGGCATGACCGCCAATGTACGTTTTACCATTAACCGGAAAAAAGCGGTGCTGCGCGCCCCTAACGCAGCACTCCGCTTCAGGCCAAGCGGCGAGGAGGCGGACTCGGCAGTCTCGACAAAGCTCGCAGGCAGTCAGATGCTTTATCTGCTCGAAGAGGGCAAGCCCGCCGCCGTGAACGTCAGTACCGGGGCGTCGGATAGCAACCATACCGAAATCCTCGGGGATAACGTCAAGGAAGGGGATAAGGTAATTGTCCGAGAGGTCGGCGAAAAGGAAAAATCCGGCAGCAAGCTCAAATTCAGAATGTTCTGATGGAATCATCTCGCGCTTCGAGTTCTCCCCTGATATACGTGGGAGATCTGTGCAAGATTTATACCTTGGGAAACGGCGCAAGTGGAACAATCAATAGCCAGGTTCTTTTCGATATCAACCTTGTTATTGAGCGTGGGGAGTTCGTCGCGATAATGGGTCATTCCGGTTCGGGTAAATCCACGCTGATGAATATACTTGGCTGCCTGGACACGCCTACGAGCGGGCATTATTGGCTCGACGGCCAGGATGTCTCATCTCTTTCGGATGATGATCTTGCCCGCGTCCGGAATCGTAACATCGGCTTCGTGTTCCAGGGCTTCAACTTGCTGAAACGCATGTCGGCGCTGGACAATGTAGCCACCCCCTTGCTATACGCAGGCGCAAGCCGCTCTGCAAGCAGGAAACGCGCGCTGGAACTTCTCAACCAGACAGGCCTGGGTAAATTTGCAGGCTATCAACCGAACCAGCTTTCCGGCGGGCAGCAACAACGCGTGGCCATCAGCCGGGCCTTGGTCAATAATCCCCAGCTCATACTTGCTGATGAACCTACCGGGAATCTCGATACACAAACCAGCCGCGAGATCATGGACGTGTTTCAGCGGCTTAACCGGGAGCAAGGTATTACCGTTGTGCTGGTTACCCATGAGGATGATATTGCCACTTTTACCCGGCGCCTGGTCCGCTTGCAGGACGGGCGTGTGGTGCATGACGGCGGGGTGACGGCATGAGTCCGCTCGCGATCATCGGAGAGGCGTTGCGCGCGCTGCGCCTCAACCGGTTGCGGACGGGCCTGACAATGCTCGGCATGGTTATTGGCGTGGCTGCGGTCGTGCTTATGCTCGCCGTTGGCCAAGGCGCACAAACCACGGTGAACCAGGCAATAACCTCCATGGGCAGCAACCTGTTCTTCATTGTGCCTGGTGCAACTTCTTCCGGTGCTCTGCGCTCCGGGGCCGGGGCAGTTCAGACATTGACCCTGGGGGATGCATATGCCATCGCCCAACTGCCTTCGATAAAGGCAACCGCTCCGGTCATAACAGGAACGGCCCAGCTGAATTATGGCGCGAATAACTGGAGTACCTCTGTTACGGGCGCCACGCCCGATTACTTCACCGTACGTGACTGGCCGGCGGAAAACGGCGCGTTGATCACTGAGGCGGACCTGCGGTCCAGTAACCGTGTCGTGGTTCTCGGACAAATAACAGCGAACAACCTGTTTGGTGACGAAGACCCGGTAGGAAAAATGGTGCGCATCAAATCCAGTCCTTTTCTGGTGGCAGGGGTACTTGCCGCCAAGGGGCAGAGCCTGGATGGGCGCGATCAGGACGACGCCGTATTTATTCCCCTCACGACCGGGCAGCGCCAGGTATTCGGGAACCAGTTTCCCGGAACGATACGCTTCATGATGGCGCAAGCCCAGTCAGCGGAAGTCATGGAGGAAGCGGAAATCGAAATGAACAGACTGTTGCGGCAGCGGCACCGCCTTGCGGAGGGTACGGAGAACGACTTTACCGTGCGCAATCTGGCGGCACTCGCCTCCGTTGCAACCGGCGCTGCCAAGGTCATGTCGCTCATGCTCGGCGC
>DASSHJ010000167.1:0-2116 GCA_035692965.1 Nitrosospira sp.
TGCAATCCGAGCGGGATATGGTCCGGCTGAAAGGATAAAGGTTGACGACGACCAATTCGATCCCGGGAATCCCGGCGGCTTCCAGCGCCGCCACGTGTCCGGGAAGTTCGCGCCGGGCAAGGATTCCCGCGTGGATTCGCGGATGCAGGGTTTTCACCCGCCCGTCGAGCATTTCCGGAAACCCCGTGTAATCGCCTACCTCGGTTACTTCCACGCCTGCTTCTTTAAGCAGCCTGGCAGTTCCCCCTGTCGAGAGGATTTTTATCCCTAACTGACGCAGCTCGCGGGCGAATTCGACAATGCCACGCTTGTCGGAAACGCTAATGAGAGCCTGTTTAACGTTCATCAATCGATTGTTTTTATTAAGGGGGAACAGCAGCGCCCTTTGATCCGGCTTTGCTGAGCCAGATCCAGGGCTGAGGGAATTTATTTGATCTGGTACTGCTTCATTTTGTTGCGCAGCGTGTTTCGGTTGATTCCGAGCAATTCCGCCGCGCGCGTCTGATTTCCGCCAGCCTGTTCGACAACCATTTCGATGAGCGGCTTCTCGACGCTACGTATTACCATATCATAGATGGCGTGGGGCTTTTCTCCACCGAGATCGTTGAAATACTCTTCGATGGCCTTGCGCACGCACCGGGCGATCTCGTTTTCATCGATGATGCTCATGCCACCAACTCCTCGGACTCTTCGTAAGTCAACCTCCGCCCGTACCCGGCAAGTTCACCGAAAAATTCGTTGACCGCATCGAGCTGCTGGTCGATCGTCTGCAACTGGTTCATCGCATGCCTGAATGATGCGGAGCCTTTGAGACCCTTCGTGTACCAGGAGATGTGCTTGCGAGCAATGCGCACGCCCGAATATTCACCGTAAAAATCATAAAGCTCGTGCAGATGCTCCACGAGAACCCGGTGAATTTCCACGACCTCGGGCAGGGGAAGATGAGTTCCGGTTTCGAGATAATGGCTGATTTCGCGAAATATCCACGGCCGCCCCTGGGCAGCCCGCCCGATCATGATGGCATCCGCCCGGGTGTGCTCAAGAACGTGCTTCGCTTTTTCCGGGGTGGTGATATCACCGTTGGCGATGACAGGTATTTTCACTAACGCCTTTACCGCCGCAATAGTGTCATATTCTGCCTCACCGGCATAGGCACAGGCGCGAGTGCGTCCGTGGATGGCAAGGGCCTGCACACCGGCACTCTCGGCAATGCGAGCCACGGTCACCGCGTTTTTATTCTGGGTGTCCCAGCCCGTGCGAATCTTCAGCGTCACGGGGACCTTGACTGCGCCTACCACGGCGTCGAGGATTCGTCCGACAAGCGGCTGATCCTTGAGCAACGCCGAGCCCGCCATCACATTGCAGATTTTCTTCGCCGGGCAGCCCATGTTGATATCGATGATTTGCGCTCCCTGAGTCACATTGTAACGAGCCGCCTCTGCCATCATTGCGGGATCAGCCCCTGCGATCTGAACGGAGATGGGATCGACTTCGCCTTCATGATTGGCGCGCCGCCGGGTCTTCTCCGATCCCCACAGCAACGAATTGCTGGAAACCATTTCGGAGACCGCCATGCCCGCCCCCATGCTCTTGCATAGTTGGCGGAAAGGCCGGTCCGTGACGCCAGCCATTGGCGCTACGATGAGGTTGTTCTTGAGGATGTGCGAGCCGATCTGCATGACAGTAATTTAGGGCGCCGCAACGCGGGTAAAAGGAACAGCTATAATCTTAACAGAAAAACCCCTACCGCTTACAGGGGCAGCACCCTCCTCAACAGGGTTGGTTTTACGGCTCGCTTTTACCGCTTTTGAATAATTTGTCGAGAATTCCCGTTTTAGGTGTTTTCAGGCCGAAATCAGCCTCTCGGCCCGAACATCATGCGACGCGCAACAAACTGCTTGGCTGGGGGTAAGCAATCGAGAGCGGTGAGTCCGAGGCCCCGCGCCAATCCAAGCACGACATTATCGTTGGAAAACAATCTTACCAAGGAGTCGGTAAACGTGCGCCCGACCCCGCTATCCATCTTGCGCCGCTCCCGATATCTTTCCAGCATCGCTGGAGTCCCGATGTCGGTGGGAGAGGAAATCGCCTCTTCGGCGAGCTCCCATGCATCACG
>DASSHJ010000168.1:0-9041 GCA_035692965.1 Nitrosospira sp.
ATCATTATCCTGATCGATACGATCGAAGTCGTCCTGTTACGCAAGGGTGGACGATGAGGCGGAAGATCCCCTCGTCATTGATAGACGTGTTCTTCAAGCACACTGCGTCTACTGGGAAATTCCACAGTTCCCCCCTTGGAAAGGAGGGGTCGAGGGCTCCCGCAGGACGCCGTTGTTTTTTCATGCTTGCTGTTGTTGCCGGTCTCGTCGTGTGATGGCACCGGGCATTGCGGCAATCAGCTACACAATGGCGGGCGCCGCAAATCTTTTCCTGGCAACGCTGCTACTGACTCGCTGGCGGAGCCGTTCAAGTCCGATCGTACTGCCTGCTGCTTGCCTTCTCTCCGCCGTATGGGGCTTCGGGCTCGCCTATCACGCAACGCAAAATCCTTCTTCCTCGCTTGCGGCAAATATCCTGGAAATTCTCAGGAACGCGGGCTGGTCAATGTTTATCGTTTTACTTCTGGGGTTGTACCGGCAGGGTTCATCTCCCGCAATCTCAAGAATCAGTCCTGCCGCCCTGGCCCTTGGCACGCTCTACATTTGCTGCCTTGTGCTCGTCGTATACGTTCAAGCCGAGCCAAGCTTTTCCTCCACGGACGATCCGGATTTTCTCAATAATATTGCCAGCCTTGCAATGGCGATAACAGGGATGATCCTGGTGGAGCAACTTTATCGCAACACCCCGGTCAAACAGCGATGGGGCATCAAATTTGCCTGTCTCGGAATAGGAGGAATCTTCGCCTATGACTTTTACCTGTACAGCGACGCCCTGTTGCTGAGACACATCAATCCAGAGATATGGGCCGCACGGGGAACCATTAATGCTCTGGTTGTTCCGCTGATCGCGGTATCGGCGGCACGCAACCCGCAGTGGTCGATCGAGATAACTGTTTCTCGCCGCATCCTCTTCTATTCCGCAGCATTATTCGGGGCCGCCCTGTATCTGCTGGCAATGGCTGCAGCCGGTTATTATTTCCGGTTCTTCGGGGGAAGCTGGGGTACGGTCATGCAGGTGACATTCCTGTTCGGGGCGCTGATCCTGTTATTGGCGGTTCTATTCTCGGGCACTCTACGCTCCTGGCTCAGGGTTTTCATCAGCAAGCATTTCTTCAGCTACAACTACGACTACCGGGAAGAATGGCTGCGTTTTACCCGCACTCTTTCCGAGGGGGGGCAAGGCCTGGAAGAGCGGGCGCTTCAGGCGCTCGCGCAACTTGTCGAAAGTCCTGCCGGGGCGCTTTGGGTGTGCCGTGAATCGGGCAAATGCGAGCCTGTCGCGCAATTGAATATCAATGCAGGGAGCGGGCTGGAGCCTGTGGACAGCCCCTTCTGCCGGTTCATGATCCAGAAGGAATGGGTTATCGACCTCGAGGAATACGCCAAAAGTCCTGAGAAATACTCCGGGCTCACTCTGCCTCAATGGTTGCAGCGTCTGCCAAGGGCGTGGCTCGTTGTGCCATTGATCCAGCATCGCAAGTTGTTCGGGTTTGTCGTACTTGCACAGCCGCGAAGCAGAGTAAAGCTGAACTGGGAGGTGAGCGACCTGCTCAAGGTCGCCGGCAACCAGGCGGCAAGCTACCTGGCGCAGCATGAGGCAGCGAACGCGTTGATGATCGCGCGTCAGTTTGAATCATTCAACCGAATGTCCACGTTCGTGGTGCACGATTTGAAGAATCTGGTTTCTCAACTGTCACTGCTTCTTTCAAACGCCGAGAAACATCAGAACAGCCCCGAGTTCCAGCAGGACATGGTTGAAACGGTGTATCTATCCGTCCAGAAAATGAAACGGCTGCTTGAAAAGCTGAGCTCCGCGAGTTCTCCGGAGAAGCCTGCTCCCCTTTTCATTGCTCCGTTACTGAGGGAGACGGTCAAGAGCAAATCCATCGTCGAGCCCAAGCCAATCCTTGAAATTCAGGATTCCGGTCTGGAGGTTTGCGCGAATTCATCGCGTCTGGAGCGCGTAATGGGGCATCTCATCCAGAATGCCATCGAGGCGACAAGCCGAAGCGGGCACGTTTGGGTACGTCTGAAACGTAAAAACGACTTCGCCATGATCGAGATAAGGGACACGGGGCGCGGGATGAGCCAGGAATTCATCCGGGAAAAGCTGTTCAAGCCGTTCGAGTCGACCAAATCGGCGGGAATGGGTATTGGTGTTTTTGAAAGTAGAGAGTATGTCTCCGAATTGGGCGGGGAGATGGAAGTCTCCAGCAGCGAATCGGAGGGGACGGTCTTCCGTATTGCCCTCCCTCTGCACCGCGGTGAGCAGACAGCTGTGGAACGAGTGGGTTGACAACATTTTGAAAAGAAACTGTAGAGGTTAAGGTGGGTCAGGATAAAAAGGTTCTACTGGTCATCGAAGATGATCCGGGATTACAAAAGCAGCTACGCTGGAGCTTTGACGCCTACGAGGTACTCGTCGCGGGTGACCGTGAAGGTGCGCTCGCCCTGGCTCGAAGGCACGAGCCTGCAGTCATTACCATGGATCTGGGCCTGCCACCCGATCCGGACGGCGCTACGGAAGGTCTCGCTTTATTGGAGCAGCTGCTTGATCTTGCGCCCGATACAAAAGTAATCGTTCTGACAGGAAACCAGGATCCTGGTCACGCTCTCAAGGCGATTGGCATAGGTGCTTATGATTTTCACCAAAAGCCTTTTGATCCGCAGATTCTCGGGCTGGTGGTGGAACGGGCTTTTTTTCTGCACGCTCTTCAACAGGAGAACCGGAGGCTGCTGCAAGCACAGATTCCCTCGCCTTCCGGAGGCATCGTAACGCGCGATCCGGCCTTGGTAAAGGTCTGCCGCAACATTGAAAAGGTTGCGCCTTCCGACGCGACGGTAATCCTGCTGGGCGAGAGCGGCACCGGTAAGGAAATCCTGGCAAGAACACTGCATCTCTCGAGCGCCAGAAAAGAAAAGCGTTTTATGGCGATCAATTGTGCAGCCATTCCGGAAGCGCTTCTCGAAAGCGAGCTGTTTGGCTATGAGAAAGGCGCATACACAGGAGCAGCCAAGCAGACCCCGGGCAAGATCGAACTTGCCCACGAGGGAACATTTTTTCTCGATGAAGTTGGAGATTTGCCCATGGCCCTCCAGGCAAAGCTTCTTCGCTTCCTGCAGGAAAGAGTGATCGAAAGAGTTGGGGGACGCAAGGAAATTCACGTTGACGTGCGGATTGTTTGTGCAACGCATCAAAATTTGAAGAAACTCATTGAGGAAAATCGTTTTAGAGAAGATCTCTACTATCGTCTCAGCGAGATCGTCATCACGATCCCTCCATTGCGCGCACGTGTGGGTGATGCCGCGCTGCTGGCGCATCACTTCAGGAATAAATTCTGTAATCAGGAAAAGCGTCAATTGCTCAATTTCAGCAAGGAAGCGCTTGCCGCAATAGAAAGCCATGGCTGGCCCGGGAATGTGAGGGAAATGGAAAACTGCATCAAGCGCGCGGTCATCATGGCAGACGGGCCCCTGATCACGGCGGATGATCTGGGCTTGCGGGAAGCGTCCGCAGAAGCGGAACCAATAAATCTGCGCCAGGTGCGTGAAAAGGCGGAATATGACGCTTTGATGAAAGCGCTCGCCCGGGTTGACGGTAACGTTGTAAAAGCTGCTGAATTGCTGGGTGTCAGCCGTCCAACCATCTATGATCTGATGAGCCGGCACCAGATAAAATAGCCGGTCTTTTAACTTCCCTGGTTCACAATAAATGACAGTTCTTATCCACGAGCTTATTCAATGCTCGGCCAGTCGTTTTCCGGATTCGGAAGCATTGGTTCATAAAAAAAACCGGATCAGCTATTCGGCGATGGCGCGGGAGGTCGATCTCGCAAAAAACTCGATTCTTGACCTGGGGCTTGACTCAGGGGAGCGTGTGGCTGTCTACCTGGAGAAACGTCCGGAAACAGTGATTGCGCTATTCGGCGCCACGGCTGCGGGGGGAGTTTTCGTTCCAGTCAATCCCCTCCTCAAGGCTGAGCAGGTCGCTTATATTCTTCGCGACTGTAATGTCAGGATTTTGGTCACTTCCGTCGAACGGTTGCGGCTTCTCGCGGGGGTCTTGGAACACTGCCATGATTTAAGAACAGTGATAGTGGTCGGCAGAGAAGCCCCTCCAGTCACCGTTCGTCATGCAAACCTGAAGTTCGTGCAGTGGGGAGAGGCTTTGGCGCAAGCCGGGGCGATACGTGCGCATCCCCGTATAGACAACGACGTCGCCGCGATCCTTTACACATCCGGAAGCACTGGCAAACCGAAAGGCGTCGTCCTTTCCCATCGCAACCTCGTGGCAGGGGCGGCCAGCGTGTCGGAGTATCTGAAAAATCGATCTGACGATCGCATCCTGTCGGTTTTGCCGCTGAGCTTTGACTACGGTCTCAATCAGCTTACGACCGCGTTTCATGTCGGCGCCACTGCCGTTCTGATGAATTACCTGCTTCCCCGGGACATCGTTGACCTGGTCAGGGATGAGAACATTACGGGGCTGGCTGCGGTGCCTCCGTTATGGATTCAGCTCGCCCAGCTGAAATGGCCAGACAACCTGCCTCTGCGTTACATCACGAATTCCGGTGGAGCGATGCCGCGCGCTACACTGGAACTGTTGCGCAGCCATCTTCCCGGCACAGCTGTATTCCTGATGTATGGCCTCACCGAGGCGTTTCGTTCGACATTCCTGCCCCCGGAACAGGTGGGCATACGACCAGACTCCATTGGCAAGGCGATTCCCAATGCCGAAGTGCTGGTAGTCCGGGAAGACGGTTCGCTTTGTGCGCCGGGTGAGCCAGGAGAACTTGTGCATCGGGGCGTGCATGTTTCGATGGGATATTGGAACGATCCGGAAAAGACCGCGGAGCGTTTCCGGCCTGTTCCTTCCCGTCAACCAGGACTTACCATTCCTGAACTCGCCGTATGGTCAGGTGACACGGTGCGGATGGACGAGGAGGGATTCCTGTATTTCATAGGGCGCCGTGATGAAATGATCAAGACGTCGGGTTATCGCGTCAGCCCCATGGAAGTGGAAGAGGTGATTTACGCCACGGAACTGGTTGCGGAGGCTGCCGCGGTCGGAGTTCGCCATCCCGTTCTCGGTCAGGCGATTGCCCTGATTGCAACACCCCGTGCAGGCCGGGTGCCTGATGAACAGGCGCTTTTGTCCGCCTGCAAGCACAATCTCCCCGCATACATGTTGCCCAGCCGCGTCATATACAAGGAGGGGAGTTTGCCGCGCAACCCGAACGGAAAAATCGACCGGAAACTCCTCGCGGATGAGCTGCAAAACGTGTTCATGGAGACCGTGAATGAGTGATATGCGTCCAAAACACGCTGCAATGCTTCAATTTCCGGTTGAGGACGACTGTCTGCAAGTGGGGGGAATCCCCCTCACCCGACTGGCTCAACGCATAGGCAGAACGCCGTTTTACGCATATGACCGCCGGCTTGTCAGTGAGCGCGTGGCGTGGTTGCGTCATTGCCTGCCTGAAGGGATTCACATTCATTACGCGATGAAGGCAAACCCGATGCCCGCGCTGGTCCAGCACATGGCTCACCTGGTCGATGGAATAGATGTTGCCTCTGCCGGCGAGATGAAAGTCGCGCTCGACACGCCATTGGCTGCTGAGAACATCAGTTTCGCCGGACCCGGCAAGCGTGATGATGAGCTCGGGTGCGCAATCGCTGCCGGCATCGTGATAAACCTTGAGTCGGAACAGGAAATGGAGCGTGTGTCCGCGCTGGCGGAACGCCAGCATGTCCGGCCGAAAGTTGCGGTTCGTGTCAATCCGGGTTTTGAACTCAAATCCTCGGGCATGAAAATGGGAGGCGGCGCAAAACAGTTCGGCATAGATGCAGAGCGTGTTCCGGCCGTGCTTGGCCGAATAGGGCAGCTCGGGCTTGATTTCGAGGGCTTCCATATTTTTAGCGGTTCCCAGAACCTGAAGGTGGCGTCCATCCAGGAAGCGCACGAAAAGACCTTTGCGCTTGCCATTGCATTGGCGCAGCACGCCCCGGGCGAGATTCGCTTGGTAAATATCGGAGGCGGCTTCGGGATACCTTATTTCCCAGGCGATGAACCCCTGGACCTGAAGGCCGTGGGAGACAATCTAAGGCAATTGCTGCCCGAAGCAAAACGCCGGTTACCAGAAGCACAAGTGGTTGTCGAGCTCGGGCGATACCTGGTGGCAGAAGCGGGTGTTTATGTTTGCCAGGTACTGGAGCGAAAGAAGTCCAGGGACAAAATATTTCTGATTACGGATGGGGGATTGCATCATCATCTGGCCGCATCCGGCAATTTCGGGCAGGTCATCCGGAAGAATTACCCTGTTATTGTTGGCAACAAGGTGAATGGGGCCGCAAGAGAGACAGTTTCGGTAGTTGGCCCGCTTTGTACGCCGCTGGACCTTCTTGCCGACCAGATGGAGATGGGTCAGGCCGAAGCAGGGGATTTGATCGTCGTTTTTCAATCGGGGGCGTATGGCCTGACTGCAAGTCCAACTGCATTCCTCAGTCATCCGGTTCCTGTCGAAGTATTGGTATAGTTGAGCTGGCCTGTTCCACTCCTTTGCCCCCGGTGATTCCGTAACGGGGAAAAGGAGCCGATGTTGCGGCGTTCTTTGGATTGGGGTGTTCTAGAGGGGTTTAAATTGAGGAAATTGGCGTGAGTGGATTTTGTGGCTGGATAGGACAGGGAACCTCGGTTCCCGAGAACCTTCAACTTGTGCGGCGGATGGCAGAACCCATTTCACGTTTCGACAGCAGCAGTGTCAAGTCCATATCCGGCAAGCGGAGCGCGGCGGCGGTGGCGGCTCCGGAAGGCAGAGCTCATCTTTATCAAAAAGAAGGGCTTACTGTTGCAATCAGGGGACGGCCGCGTTTTATGGATGAACGTCAAGACCCTGTTGAAACGTGTGAAGGTATTGCAAAAAGCGTTGCCGAGCAGTGGCGGAACCGACGTGCAGAGGTTTTTACTGGTCTGAGCGGTGCATTTTCGCTTTGCATACTGGATGAAGATTCCACCGAAGCTGTTCTCGCGACTGACCGGATGGGAACCTATCCCGTTTCCTTCCAGTTGTCGGGGCAAGCCCTTGTCTTCGGATCAACCGCGGATTCGGTCATCAGGCATCCGTCAATAAAACCTGAAATTGCTCCCCAAAGCCTTTACAACTACGTCTATTTCCACATGATCCCGGGTCCCGACACGATTTACCAGGGACAGAATCGTCTTCTGCCCGGGGAGTATCTGGTGTATCGCAAAGGCCGTATAGAGACCCGCAAATATTGGGAGATGCAGTTCGTTGAAAGCGAGACACGGCCCTTTCAGGAATTGAGGGAAAATTTTCTCGGTGTCCTGAGGTCGAGTGTACGTACTGCGGTGGATGGCGAGGAAGTGGGCGCTTTTCTCAGCGGAGGCACAGACAGTTCCACGATTGCGGGAATACTTGGGGAGGTTACGGGCCAGCCGGCCAGAACCTATTCCATAGGGTTCGATGCTTCGGGTTACGACGAGATGTCGTATGCCCGCATTGCTGCGAGGCATTTTGGCACTCGGCATCAGGAATACTACGTCACGCCTGATGATATCGTAACGGCTATTCCTCAGGTTGCAGGTATTTTCGACCAACCTTTCGGTAACTCTTCCGCCATTCCCTCTTTCTATTGTGCACGCATGGCGAAAGCCGACGGCCTTGCCAGGATGCTCGGAGGCGATGGGGGCGACGAGCTTTTTGGGGGAAACTCGCGCTATGCAAAACAGCATCTGTTCTCGCTCTATGAAAGGATACCTGCTCTGTTGCGCAAGGCGCTCATCGAGCCCATGGTTTTCGGCATTCCCCAGCGGGTGGCCCCACCCATGCTGCGCAAGGCGCGGAGTTACGTGGAACAGGCATCGATCGGCATGCCAGCGCGGACTGAAACCTATAACTTGCTGGAGCACTATGGTGCAGTAGAAGTTTTTAGCCGGGAGTTCCTTGAAACCGTTGATCCAGCTTATCCCGGAATACTTTTAAGCGAGATTTATCATCAGAACCCAGCAGAAAGCCTGATCAACCGCATGCTGGCATTTGACCGGAAATTCACGCTTGCGGACAACGACCTGCCTAAAGTGAGCAAGGCTTGCGAGCTGGCCGGGATGGATATTGCATACCCTCTCATAAGCGACGAGATCGTCGATTTTTCCTTGCGGCTCGAGCCCCAACTCAAGTTGAAGGGGACCAAGTTGCGTTACTTTTTCAAGGAGGCACTCCGCGGTTTTCTGCCGGATGAGATCATCACGAAGCAGAAACACGGCTTCGGCTTACCCTTTGGGGTGTGGCTTCAAGACCACAAGCCCTTGCAGACACTGGCTTCGGACAGCCTGAGCGATCTTAAAACCCGTAATATCATCAACCGCGAATTTATCAACAAGCTGCTCGGACAACACCTGGGCGAGCATGCGGGATATCACGGTACGATGGTCTGGGTGCTGATGATGCTGGAGCAATGGTACAGACAGAGAGCGGAAAGCGTCAAAGTCTAGGAAGCAATAACCGTTTGAGCGGGCACGGCCCGCTTTGACGTACTTCCTACAGGTAGATGCTGCCCCGCCCTCCCCAATTGCATTCTTCCTGTCGCTTTTCGCGCATTCAATCCCCTCAACCCCTTTCGTCAAGCGGCTCCCGGATTCATCAAGATACTCGCGGTCTGGGTTTTGCGGGTACCCCTGTTGGGGCACATGCCAATAAAATACTTGCGGAATGGGTGTTAGTAATGAATCGGGGAATTGGGACAGCAGCGTTCGGTGCGCGGCCTACATGCTTATCCAATACGAACGAACGGCGACCGGCAAGAAGCTGCGGGAAAGAATGGAGGCGCGCGTATAGGCCGACCGACTGTTTAAATGGTAGAGCAATATCTGCGGGGCTACGAGACTGGCTTGTATTTGGTGGATGAACTTCCTGATACACCATTTCTTATCGTTGATAGGTAATCCTCATGCGATGACCTCTGGAGATATCGCGTTAAAAACCTCAAAATGATCATGGTTTCTCATTATTATCAGGGATATG
>DASSHJ010000169.1:0-11413 GCA_035692965.1 Nitrosospira sp.
CTCAGTATTGGGGGCTTCGGCTCCGGTTGAATCGTTATTGCTGCTATGATCGGGCGCTTCCATGACTTGAATGGATCATTACCTCTACAGTTCTCTGCAAGGTCGGAACAACAATTGACAAGCGCTCAGGAGTCCACAGAAATAAATCGCCGTACGGGCATACGTCAAAACGAAACCAGAAGGCAAACGAAACCGGAATTGATATTATGCTGCTGGGCCAGCCAGCCCGCGGCTGCTCCGCCGAGTCCTGTCAAGCACTTTTCCCGCCAACTGACCGCAGGCAGCGTCAATATCATCGCCCCGTGTCTTGCGCACTGTTGTGACGAGCCCTGCGCCCATCAGCACATCACGAAAACGCAATATTGCGTCCCGTGGCGAACGCTTATAACCAGAATTTGGAAAAGGATTGAACGGAATCAGGTTGAACTTGCAGGGGATATCGGCAGTCAGCCGTACCAGCTCATGCGCATGCGCCACACTATCGTTGATGCCGTCAAGCATAACATATTCGAACGTGATGAAATCCCGCGGGGCCGCTTCAAGGTAACGCTCGCACGCGGCGAGCAGCTCGCTGATCGGGTATTTCCGGTTGATCGGAACCAATTGATCACGCAACGGATCGTTCGGCGCATGTAAAGACACCGCCAGGGCGACAGGACAACGCTCGCGCAGCCGATCCATGGCTGGCACCAATCCGGACGTGCTTACCGTAACACGGCGGCGTGACAATCCGTACGCGTTGTCATCCAGCATCAGGTCGAGCGCGATTACAACGTTTTCGAAATTGGCGAGCGGCTCCCCCATGCCCATCATGACCACATTCGTAATCGCGTGCTCCGGCCGGATTGAAGCAGCTTCGCTATTCGGCTGTTGCGCCAGAGCCTTGTTTGCCCACCATAACTGGCCGATGATTTCCGCCACCGTCAGGTTACGGTTGAAGCCCTGCCTCCCGGTGGAGCAGAAAGCGCAGGCGAGTGCACAGCCGACCTGGCTGGAAACGCATAATGTGCCGCGAGTAGCCTCCGGTATGAAGACTGTTTCAATACCGTTGCCGCCCCCTACGGAAAGCAGCCATTTTCGAGTGCCATCCGCCGCCCCATGGTCTGAGAGCAGGGCAGGTGGCTCGACTACGGCAGTTTTCGCAAGCTTTTCGCGCAGCCCTTTCGCCAACTCGCTCATCAAAGAGAAATCCGACTCGCCAAACCGGTGTATCCAGCGCAGCAGTTGCTTGGCGCGAAACGGCTTCTCGCCGATTTCTGCACAGAAACCGGCGAGTGTTGTCGCATTGAAATCGAGGAGATTGACGCTCATGTATGAGCCCGCACCGGGCTTGAAGGCTTTATGGGTTTTAGCGGGAATAAATGCGAAGTGACGGGAAGAAATAGGCAATTTCTACCGCCGCTGTTTCCGGGGCGTCGGATCCGTGGACAGCGTTAGCATCAATGCTCTCGGCGAAATCCGCACGAATCGTTCCTTTTTCAGCCTTTTTTGGATCAGTGGCGCCCATCAGGTCCCGGTTCTTTTTAATCGCGTCTTCACCCTCGAGCACCTGTACCATGACGGGGCCGGAAGTCATGAATTTCACCAGGTCGCTAAAGAACGAACGGTCCTTATGCACGGCGTAAAACCCTTCGGCATCCGCCTGCGAAAGACGCAGCATTTGCGCTGCAATTATTTTTAAACCACCCGCCTCAAAGCGGGAATAAATTTCCCCAATCACATTTTTCGCCACCGCATCCGGTTTTATGATGGATAGCGTTCTTTCCACAGCCATGCAATACTCCAGAAAAAGAACCAAGTTTCTATAAATTAATGAGTAGTTTAACAAAAAACCGGTTTTCAGGCCCGAAAAAAAGAAACCCGGCGTCAGGCCGGGCTTCACTGTGATATATGAGCGGCTGAATTAGTTCCGAAAAGTGTCGCCGTCCCCTTTACAATTTTCCCTTTACATCCCAGAGCGCTGGGATTGCGGACATCTGCTTCGCGATTATTCGATCCATAGATCTCATGGCAGCTTCACAACTTGGGGACGCGTGGGCCACGCCCCTCGCCCGACTACCTTGGCTCCATCAAATACGACATAGCTTTGTCTCCCATAGTGTGGCAGCGGACGTATCAAGGCAGCCAGCGACGCTACGTCACGCGCGGAAACCACGGCAAGCGTCATTCCATTCGGGCGGCTCAACGTCCAGGCCTGCGCCGAACCCTTTTTATCCACGACCTCAGGCCGTCCGGGCAGTTTATGCCGGGCCAGCCAGGCGTCCACCTGGTCCTGCAATCCTATTACCACTGCGGGCGCATCAGGCAATCTGTCCGAGTCAACCACATTGGGTTCACGATGTTGCAATTTTATTGCCAGCGTTTGCGCGACCTCGCGCGGCTCGCCGCCTTCAGGAAGCAGCACGGTCACAGTCGTGCGATCCACCATGATCTGGCGCAAAATGGGCGGCGCCTCTCCCGGCGTCAACCGGCGGAAAATTCGGAAATCCGGGTCGAGCGCAGCTTCCGACGGCTTGTCGCGCATGTTGAGCGTGAATGTCTGTCGCGAGCTTTGCAGATCCAGCGTGCGGGATTCTTCGCCCTTATCGGTGCGAATGGCAACGGGCACGCGCACGCTGTACGCCGGAGTGCCCTGCTCCAGGGTGACAGCCAGTAAATGCCCGGAATCCGAATCCGTGTACTTTGCTCCCGTCAGCTGTACCGCCGGCGCTCCCGGCCGCTGGAGCCACTGATCGAAGAAAGCATGTAAATCGCGCCCTGAGGCAGTCTCGAACGCATGCCTCAGATCCGTCCAGGAAGCTATCCGGAAGCGCTGCTCGCGCCAGAAGGACTGGAGCCCCCGATCGAACACATCCCGTCCAAGCCAATCGCGCAGCATCAGAAATACCATTGCCGCCTTGTGATACCCCACGATCTGGGATGCGCCATGCGTCCGGGAAGTAAAAGTTGCGAGCGCCGAATCCTGCGCCGGCGGCAATGCCGCAAAATCACGCAACCAGCCGAGCCGCATATCCCGGGCCGCCTCCGGGCTTTCCCGCTCCTTGTAGGTGTAATCCGCCATGAAAGTCGTGAGCCCTTCCGACCAGTTGCCATGCGCGTAATCGGGGTAGACGCCATTGCCCCACCAATTGTGAAGCACTTCATGACCAAGAGACGTCGATCGTATGAATGGCAGGCGCAGTACCTCGATTCCGAGGTAGGTGAGCGTTGGCATTCCAAAGCCCGTGGGAGTCGGGCTGGATACGACACTGAATTCGGTAAAGGGGTAAGGGCCGATCCAGGACTCGTAGAGATCGATATAACCCTTTACCGCATCGAGGTAGGATGGCGCAAGGTCGGCGATCTGCGGATGGAAATAAGTGCGCAGCTGGATTGTTTTGCCACCTGCTCCTCGCATCGACCGGGATTCCACTTTGTAAGGGCCCGCCATCAGATCAATACCGCCGGTCGGGGCCGGAAACTCGAAGCGTGCGTGGTATCCCTTCTCGGAGTCTGATTCTTCAATCAGGCGGCCCGGCACGAGCCCCCGCTGCCCTGGGGGGAGATCGATGGTGACCCGGTAGCTCGCAAGCTTATCAGCGAGATAGGGATACCATCCGCTCGAGTCCGGCAGGAAAGTGCCCGCTTCACCGCTGGCGGGTTCATTCCTCCCCAATGTCTGCGAGTGGTCGAGGGAAGTGTCCAGGGATGCCAGATCGCCTCGCCAATGCATCTCGATACGGCGGGGCAATTGCTTCTCGCCGGGGATGCGCCATCCACGCATATTGCGGACAGTTGCTGCCGGCCCGATCGAGGAGTCATCAACCTGAGCATTCAGGACCTCGAACCGGCGGCCAAGCATCAACGCAAGCTCCTCGGACGTGTTCGCGATGATAATGGTACGTCCTTCTATTCTTCGTGCCGCAGGGTCGATCCGGACCGTAATGTCATAGTGAATCTGGGGCGGCTCCGGCGCCTTAGGAGGCAAGGATTGCGCAAATGCCTCAACCGGAGCAAGCGCTGTGAGAGCCGTGAGAATTGAGAGCGCAAAACCCTTGGCAGCTTCCACCGCCCCAATGGGAAAAGAACGGGCGCCAAGCAACATTGTGAAATTTACCCACGCACTCATTTGTGCACCGCCGGGAACTTGGCAACAAGCTCTATCGTTTCCCCGCCGCGCTTGAGCTTGATCGGCAACCACGTACCAGGGGTCTGTCGCTTCACGATACCGACGATGTCATCCTGGCGCTTGATCTGCACGCCCGCGGCTTCGATGATCAGGTCGCTGTCGCGAATGCCCGCTGCCTCGGCAATGCTCCCCTTCTCTACCTCCAATACGCGCGCGCCGCCATCCGGCGCCATTTCAAACCGAATACCGAGTCGTTGCCGCGGAGGCTCGTTCGCAGCCGCAGCTATCGTGGCCGTGCCGAACACAGCATCCGCTGTGCCGGCCACCAGTTGTTCGCACGAACTGCCGGTGTTCCAAGGTAGTAACATGCCCACCTCGGTTACCTTGAGATCCTTTAATTGATGGGGCACTCCGTAGCCATATTTGATATGGCCCGACCCCATGATTCCCACGACGAGGGGCTTCCCGGGCCGATCTAGCGCGGAATGGAGGGCCTGCGCCATGGCGCGATCCCAAAGCTGCTGGGCCTCCACGAAACGGCGAAAATCCCGGTCATCCTTGAGTGCTTCTCCTTTCTTTTTGCCGTCGCGTTCGTGCTCGGCATAGATCGGCAGCAGATAATCAAGATAGGCATTGCTTGGTGCAGCAGGTGGCGTAACGCCCTCTCTCTCGTTTTCAGGAACTCCGCTGAGTCCCTTTGCGGCGACTGAGCGCCTCAAGCGCGTATCGATGTTGAGGGCTATCATTGGGATCCGGTTCATGCGCGCAAACTGGAATAGTGGCATGTAGAGGTTCGCGTCCGTACTCCAGACCGTATTCCAGTCCGATGCAGAGAGAAACTGGGCCTCTGACAACTCTCCCGCGACCCACTGATCAAGCGCTCCCTGAACCCTGCGTGGAAACATTTCAAAACCGATTACCATATCAGGGTGATACGCGTGCAACGCGGCCAGCGTCTGCAATTGCCAGCGATGGTGATCGGGATTGTCGTGCGCTTCTCCCAAAAGCACCACTCGACGCCTGGCCGCCCGGATGATGACCTCTGTTTCACTTATGCTGCCCCCGCCGGGCACGGTCCATTTCCCGAATGGCGCGCAATCCACGCCTGCCTTTTCCTTGCTGTCCGCCTTGGCCTGGGCCCAAAGGACTGACGGGGAAACACATAACAGGCATGCAAGGACCAGCAGATTTCGTGGGAAAGAGAATACGTTCCACACTCTCGGTAAAATTTTCAAGTCATGCTCCTGGATTGATATGTCCCGGCTCATCCTACCCATTTCCGGGCATTCCTGAACATCCGCATCCATGGCGCGTCTTCCCGCCAACCGGGATGCCATGAGTGCTGCACTGTGCGGAATCCGCGCTCTGGGTGAGGCATTAAAATACTGAAGCGGCCATCCGGCGTTGTCACGCCGGCAATCCCTCGGGGTGACCCGCTGGGATTAAAGGGGTAGAGTTCGGTCGACTTGCCGCGATTATCTACGAAACGCAGCGCAACCAGCGAACTACCCGCTTCAACTTCATTCTCGCCATTGAACTCGGCCCGGCCTTCGCCATGCGCAACGGACACCGGCATCCGGCTCCCAGCCATCCCGTCGAAAAACAGGGAGGGGCTCTCTGGCACCTCCACCATGACGAAGCGAGCCTCGAATTGCTCCGATTTGTTTCGTACGAAACGCGGCCAGTGTTCAGTTCCGGGAATGATCTCATGCAACCAGCTCATCATCTGGCATCCGTTGCATACCCCGAGGGCAAATGTGTCGGCGCGCTGGAAGAAGGCCTCGAACTCGTCCCTTGCAAGCCGGTTGAAAAGAATCGACTTGGCCCATCCCCTGCCCGCTCCAAGCACGTCACCATAGGAAAACCCGCCGCATGCCGCGAATCCCTTGTAGTCGTTCAGCGAAACACGACCTGCGATAATGTCGCTCATATGCACATCGACCGCGGCAAATCCGGCATGATCCAAGGCTGCCGCCATCTCGACATGCCCGTTCACGCCCTGTTCGCGCAATATGGCGATTTTCGGACGAATGTGCTTGGCAATGTAAGGCGCGGAAACATCTGCATCCACGTCAAAGCCGATTTGTACATGCAGGCCCGGATCTTCGGTATCCAGCAGGCGATCGTATTCCTGTTGAGCGCATTCCGGGTGGTCGCGCAGCTTCTGCATGTGATAACTCGTTTCGGACCACGCCCGGTGCAAGTCAACCCGCTTCTGGGCGAATATCGCCTTATTGTTGCGCAGGATGCGGATCTCATCTTTTTCATTAAGACCACCGATGACGAAACATTGGTCGCGCAGGCCTTCCTTCGCCAGCATTTCCATGACTTCGGCATGGTGTTCCACCTTTACCTGGATTACGGCCCCCAATTCCTCGTTGAAAAGAACGGAAAGGATACGCTCCCTGAAACGGCCGCCCAGCGCTTCAGGCCTCAATTCACTCCCGTCTGTGTCGTTGGCCAATGGATCGAAACACAACTGGTCGAGGTTGATGGTAACGCCAACGTGGCCCGCAAAAGCCATTTCGCATAACGTCACGAACAATCCGCCATCGGAGCGGTCGTGGTACGCCATGATTTTATTTTCGTTATTCAACGACTGTATGGCGGCGAAGAAAGCCTTTAGCATTTCCGCTCCTTTCGACGCGGAAATATCCGGCGCTTCGTCGCCCGTTTGCTGGTAGACCTGGGCCAGCGCCGATCCACCCAGGCGGTTTTTGCCTTCTCCGAGGTCAATCAGGATAAGCTCCGTCGCCCCACAATCCGTGCGCAATTGCGGCGTGAGTGTCTTGCGGGCATCCTCCACTCTTGAAAAAGCGCTGATAATCAAGGAAAGCGGCGCAATCACCTGTTTTTTTTCCTGCCCCCCTCCTTGCCCCCCATCATGTCCGGGTTCAGTCTGCCACACGGTCTTCATCGACATTGAATCCTTGCCAACCGGTATGCTGATTCCCAGCCGGGGGCAAAATTCCATGCCCACCGCATGCACTGCATCGAACAGCGCGGCATCCTCGCCCGGATGCCCCGCCGCAGCCATCCAGTTTGCAGAAAGCTTGATTTCTCCAATATGGCGAATCGATGCTGGCGCGATATTCGTGATGGCTTCCCCGACGGCCATGCGGGCCGAGGCGGCGGAATCGATCAGGGCAACAGGCGTACGCTCGCCTACCGCGAAAGCCTCGCCCAGATAAGTGTGAAAACCCATCAGTGTCACGGCAACGTCAGCAACGGGCACTTGCCAAGGTCCCACCATCTGGTCGCGCGCCGTCATGCCGCCAATGCTGCGGTCCCCAATCGTGATGAGAAAGGTCTTGTCGCCGACTGTCGGCAACCGTAGGACACGGTAGGCCGCATCTTCAAGGTCGAGTCCTGCCGCCGCGAACGGTCGCAGGGTTCTTTGGATATGCGAGACGTTGCGAATCATTTTCGGCGGCTTGCCCAGCAATACCAAAAGATCCATATCGACCGGGCGGTTTTCAAAGAGCGGATCACTTACCACCAGCTTCTCATTCCCAGTCGCAGTGCCAACTACCGCGTAAGGACAACGTTCGCGCTCACAGATCGAGTTGAATAACGGCAGCGATTCGGGATCGACGGCGAGCACGTAGCGCTCCTGCGCTTCGTTACTCCAAATTTGCATGGGCGTCATGCCGGGCTCTTCCGATGGTATATCGCGCAGGTTAACTGTTCCGCCCCGATGAGAACCGTGAAGCAACTCGGGCAGGGCATTGGATAGTCCCCCTGCGCCAACATCGTGTATGGAAAGTATGGGGTTGGGGAGGCCGCGCCTTTTTATTTGCCAGCAGAAATCGATAACTTCCTGCGCGCGGCGTTCCATCTCGGGATTGCCGCGCTGCACAGAGTCAAAATCAAGCCTCTCCTCGTTGGTGCCGGTATCCATGCTCGAAGCCGCGCCGCCACCCAGGCCGATCAGCATGCCTGGCCCGCCCAGCTGTATCAAGAGCGTTCCGGGCGGAAAAGTTTCCTTGAACGCATCCCGGGAGGCGATCTGCCCTATCCCGCCCGCAAGCATGATCGGCTTGTGATACCCGCGCATCTCCCCCGCCACGAACTGCTCGAAGGTCCGAAAATACCCCGCGAGGTTGGGCCGCCCGAACTCATTGTTGAACGACGCGCCGCCTATCGGTCCCTCGAGCATGATTTGCAAGGCTGAAGCAATACGTCCAGGCTTTCCATAACAAGAGGGACGGCCGGGCTCCGGGCAAGCTTCCCATGGTTGAATAAACCCGGGAATATTCAGGTTGGACACTGAAAAACCGCTGAGGCCAGCGCGCGGTTTGGCGCCTCGCCCAGTTGCCCCCTCATCGCGGATTTCCCCTCCCACTCCAGTGGCTGCGCCGGGATAAGGCGAAATGGCGGTGGGATGATTATGCGTTTCGACTTTCATCAGAATATGCGTCTCTTCATCCGCATAACCGTATTCATTGTCCTTCCCGGGATAGAAGCGCGAGATTTCCGCCCCCTCAATGATTGCGGAATTGTCGGCGTAAGCAACGACAGTGCCTTCCGGGTGCTGCCCGTGCGTATTGCGGATCATGGAAAACAGCGAGAGCTCGCGCGGTTGCCCGTCGATGATCCAGTCAGCGTTGAAAATCTTGTGTCGGCAATGCTCGGAGTTGGCCTGCGCGAACATCATCAATTCCACATCAGTTGGATTTCGCCCGCTCTCGATAAAATAGCTCGCAAAATAGTCGATTTCTTCTGGAGACAAGGCGAGTCCCATCCGGTCATTGGCTTTTTGAAGGGCGCTTCGTCCTCCCGTCAGCAAGTCCACCGTAGTGAGCGGAGCGGGAGCAAAATGCCTGAACAGCAACCCCGCCTCGTCAAACGAGCTAAAGACGGCCTCCGTCATGCGATCATGTATCAAGGCAAGCAATGCCCCTTTTGCAGCAGAGGGTAATTCCAGGAAAGGTTCATCTCCCGTTTGAACATAAAACGCGGTTCCCCGTTCGAGCCTCTCCACGGCTCCAAGTCCGCAATGGTGGGCGATATCCGTAGCCTTTGTCGACCACGGTGATATCGTGCCGAGTCGAGGCAGAACAAGCAGCAGCTTCGCGGCGGGTGAGACATCTCCATTATCACTGCTTGCCGCTCCCTCTTCCGTACCGGTACCGGTATCAAGCAGGCTTTCGAGAATGAAGCTTTCGTTGTGATCCAGCTCCCGGGAGACGGCGCAAAAATACCAATGCTCGGCGCGAATATGGGAAACTTGTGGGACTTCGGTTGCAAGGACACTTGCCAGTTTTTCCAGGCGGAAGGGAGAAAGAGCGTTACGCCCTCGAAACTGGAGAAGCATCGGAGATTTTCGGAAAAATCGGAAAAACATAATTTTACACGAGAAGCCGAGCCAGCCCCAGCCAGGAACCCATGACTACACTCGCAAGAAATTCCACAGCGGTTTATACGACTGCCGAGATTCGAGAAATCGAACATCTTGCTGCAGCCTCCCTCACTCAATCCAACTTGATGGAAAAGGCAGGCCTGGCTGCCGCAGAAGTCGCGCGGGATGAGTTGCTCGATCAGGATAGCGTCCATGTGCTGGTGTTGGCAGGCCCCGGTAATAATGGCGGGGATGCGTTCGTGGTCGCAAGGCATCTGCGCGAGTGGGGATTCAAGGTTACGCTGGTGTTCGTGGGAGAGCGAGCCGGCCAGCCTGCTGATGCTCAAAATGCCTTGGACGCGTGGAGGGTCGCGGGCGGCGAGATCAGCTCGGGCATCCCTTCCGATATCAAATGGGATGCCGTGGTGGATGGACTATTCGGCATTGGATTGGACCAGCACGGGCGCGACGTGGCAGGCAAATACCTTGAACTTGTCAACGAGATCAATCGGATGAACCTGCCGGTGCTTGCCATCGACATTCCCAGTGGGCTGGGCAGCGATACCGGTAACGTTCGGGGCGCCGCAATCAGGGCGGCCCTAACAGTCACGTTTATCGGCCTCAAGCCCGGCCTGCTCACCAATGACGGCCCTGATTACTGTGGAGCACTTTTCCTGCGCGATCTCGATCTGGATGTCCCTTCGCTGAAGCAGCCCATGTCATGGATGGTTGATCTTGGCTTCGCAAAAGAGCTTTCACCCCCACCTCGCCCCGCAAACAGCCATAAAGGCATGTTCGGCAGTATTGGCATCATCGGGGGTGCGAGCGGGATGATTGGAGCGGCCCTTCTTGCGGGGACGGCGGCTTTAAAACTGGGGGCTGGGCGCGTCTATCTCGGCTTGATTGCCGCCAATGCACCCAGCGTTGATATGGTACGACCGGAATTGATGCTGCGGCCTGTCGAGGATATCTTCAAGCTGAGTCAGCTGAACTGCCTGGTCGTGGGGCCCGGGCTTGGTACTGAACCAAGCGTAAAACAGTGGCTCCACTGCGCGCTGGAATCCGATATACCGCTCGTGCTCGATGCCGACGCCTTGAATCTCATCGCGGCTGACCCGGCAATATCGATCAAGCTGCGCGAACGGATCGCTCCTTCGATATTGACCCCGCATCCGGCTGAGGCGGCTCGGCTGCTTGGCACTGACGTTGCGTCCGTCCAAAAAGACCGCATGGGGTCCGCTTCGGAACTGGCGTCCAAATTCAATTGCTGCGCCGTGCTGAAAGGCGCAGGCAGCATTTGCGCCATGCCCGCTGGCAGGCGCTACATCAACACAAGCGGCAATCCGGGTTTGAGCAGTGCAGGAACGGGAGATATATTGTCAGGTATCGCCGGCGCTTTGCTGGCGCAGGGATTGGTTGGGGAAAAAGCCCTGGTACTGGCAGTTTATCTGCATGGGGCCGCAGCCGACTTGCTTCTCGACAGGATAGGCGGCCCGGTCGGCATGACTGCTTCCGAAATCGTCGGTGCGGCACGAAATCTTCTGAATAACTGGATATATCAAGATAGAGCGCCAACCGCGAGGCCTGTGGCTGAAGCCTTGCGTTTTGATTGAATCCCACTCACCCCAAGCCTCTTCGAGGTCCCCCTGTGCGGTTCCGCACAGAATCGCCCTCTCGATCTGGGTTAAAAGTCCTGATTCGAGAGAGAAATCGCAGTGAGGAATTCAGGCGGAGTTGTTGAAGCTCCTCGTTACTCGCAAATCGAGTTCATGAAAGGAGCGCGACTTTCGCTCCCCTCGGGAATCCTCCTTTTCCTCATTAATTGCCCTAATTTATCAATCACAGGAGAAGTCTCATGACAGTACTTGTTACCCATTTCGCGCCCGATTTTACCAAACCAGCCGTTTTGCCCGATGGCACGTTCAACGATACATTCAATTTTCGCACGGCGATCTCGGGAAAAT
>DASSHJ010000170.1:0-21018 GCA_035692965.1 Nitrosospira sp.
AAACTGGAACAAGCTGCTCGCTTACCCGAAGCCGAAGCTGTCCGCCGAAGAAAAGGCTTTTCTCAACGGTTCGGTTGAACAGTTATGCGCGATGCTGGACGAATGGCATATCACCCGTGATCTGCACGACCTGCCACCGCAGGCATGGCAGTTCATTAAGGAGAACGGTTTTTTCGGGATGATCATCCCGAAGCAGTATGGAGGCCTCGGCTTTTCAGCGCTTGCGCATTCCGAAGTTGTCATGAAGATCAGCTCCCGCAGCGGTACTGCGGCAGTATCGATCATGGTGCCCAATTCGCTGGGGCCCGCCGAACTGCTGCTGCAATATGGTACGGAAGAGCAGAAAAACTACTATCTGCCGCGGCTGGCGAAAGGATTGGAAATCCCTTGCTTTGCGCTCACCGGCCCGGAAGCGGGATCGGATGCGGGGTCCATCCCGGATACCGGCATCGTGTGCTATGGAGAGTTCAACGGCGATCCGCATGTGCTGGGCATGCGCGTCACGTGGGAAAAACGCTATATCACCCTTGGGCCTATCGCAACGCTTCTTGGCCTTGCCTTCAAACTGCGCGACCCCGACGGCCTGCTCGAAGGCAAGGAAGACCTCGGGATTACGCTGGCACTGATACCCACCCGGACACCCGGGGTCAATATCGGCCGACGTCACTTCCCGCTCGACGCAGCCTTCCAGAACGGCCCAAACTCCGGCAAGGATGTTTTTATCCCGATGGATTGGGTGATCGGAGGACGCGAGGGGATAGGCAGCGGCTGGCGCATGCTAATGAACTGCCTTGCAGCCGGACGCTCGATTTCGCTTCCCGCTACCGGTACAGGCGGAGCCAAGCTTGCAACACGGGTGAGCGGTGCATATGGAAGAGTGCGGGTGCAGTTCAAGACCCCTATCGGGCGTTTTGAAGGCGTGGAAGAAGTCCTTGCCCGTCTCGGCGGTAACACGTACATGATGGACGCTGCCCGCGTCATGACGGCCGGAGCGGTCGATATGGGGGAAAAACCTTCCGTGATCTCTGCAATCGTGAAATACCATCTGACCGAACGCGGGCGCCAGGCGATCAATGACGCCATGGATATTCAGGGAGGCAAAGGCATCTGCATGGGGCCCAGCAATTACCTCGGGCGCGGCTACCAGCAGATTCCGGTGAGCATCACCGTTGAAGGCGCCAACATTCTGACCCGCAACATGATCATTTTCGGGCAGGGCGCAATACGCTGCCACCCTTATATCCTTGCGGAAATACAGGCGGCAAATGATGTCAACATCGAGCGCGGGCAGGTGAAGTTCGACGAGGCACTCGCAGGGCATGCGGTCTTTACGGTCGGGAACGGCTTTCGCGCCCTGCTCCATGGCCTGAGCGGCGCCTCCCTCGCCAGCGCTCCCGGCAGCGCTGGCCCGGAAACACAGGTTTACTACAGTCAGCTGACGAGGTTTTCCGCCGCATTCGCCTTTCTGGCAGATATCTCCATGCTTGTTCTGGGCGGGTCGTTGAAGCGAAAGGAAAGACTGTCAGCCCGACTGGGTGATATTCTCAGCATGCTTTACCTGTGCTCGGCAACGCTGAAGCGTTTCAATGACGACGGGCGGCCTGCCGCTGATCTCCCGCTGCTCCGTTGGTCGCTCCAGGATGCACTCTTTCGCATGCAGGAAGCCTTTGATGGCGTGCTGGAGAATTTCCCGGTTCGGACGTTTGCAAAGGGCCTCCTGCGTTTTGTCGTCTTTCCCCTGGGAAAACCATTTTCGCCGCCATCGGACGATCTTGGGCATAAAGTGGCAACTGCGGTGATGACGGCAGGAGAAGCGCGCGATCGGCTGACTTCGGGCATTTACACACCCGCGTCCCCGGACGAACCGCTGAATGTCCTGGAGCAAGCGTTGCAATGCGCGGTGGTCAGCGAAGCCGTAGAGGCGAAACTGCGGGCTGCCGTGAAAACGGGTCAGATAAGCGCGCACGCGGATGACAAAATCGCCGAAGCCCTCAAACAGAGAGTAATCACCCAGGCAGAACTCGAACTGATTGGAAAAATGAAGACACTGCGCCGCCGAGTGATCAGCGTGGATGACTTTCCTCCTGATTTCTCGAATGAACCTGCTTCAGCACCAATCGTTGTGGCTCAAGGGGACCCTGCGCTCGCCCAGACAGAGCTTTAAAAAAGACAACGACAACAGAGAACAAGAAGGTACAAACTCCATGCAAATCGAGCAGCATAACCTCTCGGACATCATTTCGGTGGAGGAGGCCGGAACGCTCGATGGATTATTTCGGGAGCGCGCGCGGCGCTCGCCCGGGCGGATAGCCTACCGCGATTATGATCGCTCCAGCGGTACCTGGCGGGACCTTACCTGGTCGCAAATGGATGCGCGTATTGCGCAGTGGCAGGCCGCTCTGGCGCGGGAAAACTTGCCGGCAGGGGAGCGCGTGGCGATCATGCTCAGGAACTGCCCGGACTGGGTGACGTTCGAGCAGGCAGCGCTGAGACTGGGGCTCGTGGTGGTGCCGTTATATACGGCCGATCGCCCGGAAAACGCGGCCTACATTGTTCAGCATTCCGGCGCAAGGGTATTGCTGATCGAAGATCCGGCCCAGTGGCAATTGTTCTCTGAGGTCCGAGAGCAGTTAAGCAACCTGGTGCGGGTACTTACGATCCAGGGTGGGCCTGACAGGAGCAACGACGGGCTCGTGCTTCCAGTGCATGACTGGCTCTCGCAAGGAATGCATGAGCAGCCGGCTGGAAAGCCGGGAAATCAATCCGAGCAAGCGAGGCGGGGGGGAAAGGCTGATCCGTACGAAATGGCGACGATCATATATACGTCAGGAACTTCCGGCCGCCCGAAGGGAGTAATGCTGACCCACCATAATATCCTTACGAATGCGTATAGCTGCCTGAACTGGGTATCGATCCGGAAGGATGATCTTTTGCTTTCATTTCTGCCGCTCTCCCATACATTCGAACGCACCGGCGGATACTATGTACCGATGATGCGTGGTGCTACAGTTGCCTATGCACGTTCGGTGCACCAGTTGCAGGAGGATCTGTTGACTATTCGCCCCACTATCCTGGTTTCCGTCCCGAGAATCTATGAACGAATCCATGCCGGGATCAGCGCAAAGCTTGCGGAAGGCCCCGGCCTGAACCGCAAGCTGTTCGACCTCGCAGTGGAAATCGGGTATAGCCGATTTGAATATCAGCAGGGAAGAGAACCAAAACGCGTTTCCCACCTGTTGTGGCCCGTGCTGGAGAAACTCGTGGCGCGGAAGGTCATGGCCAAACTGGGCGGGCGCTTAAGGGGGGCGATGAGCGGCGGGGCGGCGTTGTCGAGCCGGATTTCCCGCGTATTTATCGGTCTTGGATTGCCTATCCTGCAAGGCTATGGGATGACCGAAAGCAGTCCAGTGGTCTCCAGCAACAGGTTTGACGACAATCTTCCGAGCAGCGTGGGACGGCCTATTCCAGGAGTGGAAGTCAAGCTTGGTGAAAATGATGCCCTGCTGATCCGCGGACCAAACGTGATGCTGGGTTACTGGAAAGACTCCGAAGCGACTCGCGCAGTGATAGGAGAGGATGGATGGCTTAATTCCGGAGATATCGCCCGCATTGACGAACAGGGGCGTATCACCATAACCGGCCGGTTGAAGGAAATCCTTGTCATGTCCACGGGCGAAAAGGTTCCGCCCGCAGATATGGAAGCTGCAATCCTGCATGACCCATTATTCGAGCAGGTCATGCTGATCGGCGATGGACGCTCGTATCTCAGCGCTCTTGTGGTGCTTAACTCGCGAAACTGGGAAAGCATTGCGGGCCAGTATGATCTTGATCCGGACTGGCGGAAGCTATCAGGCGAGCGCAAGCTTGAAGAAATTCTTCTGCAAAGGATTGCGTACCAGATAAGAGAATTTCCGGGGTATGCCAAGGTATATCGGGTTGCGCTTGCGCATGAGCCATGGACAATCGAAAACCACATGCTCACACCGACGCTGAAGCTACGACGTATGGCCGTGCTGGAGCATTACAAAACCGAGGTGGAAAGGCTTTACGAAGGACATTGATGCGCCCGCCCCGATTCGCCTTTCAGTGGGAAGGAAGAGGCGGGGTAAGCAGTTGTGCGAAGAGCGGGAGGCAGGATGGAAAGCGCAGCGGAGCAACACGTGACACTGCCGGATGAGGATCCGATATTGCGGCTGGTGCCGATGCCGACGGATACCAATTATGCAGGGGATGTATTTGGGGGATGGATCATGGCACAGGTGGATATCGCCGGAAGCCTGCCCGCCATCCGCCGCGCCCGGGGACGGGTCGCGACCGTGGCGGTGAACTCATTCGTGTTCAAGCAGCCGGTATTCGTGGGCGATGTGGTGAGTTTTTATGCCAAAATCATCCGTGTAGGCCGCACGTCCATTACCGTGGATGTTTCTGTCTATGCACTGCGCGGTCTTCGCCAGGGCGGCGAGGAAATATGCATCAAGGTTACCGAGGCCGTGCTTACCTATGTTGCCGTTGACGAGCAGCGCAAACCACGCGTACTTCCACCCGAGTAAAAACGAGGTGGACCATACAGGAGGCAAAATGGACAACCGACTCGGAGTGCGAAAAGCCGCAGTGCTTGGTGCGGGGGTAATGGGGGCTCAGATAGCGGCTCACCTGGTTAACGCCAATATCGAAACACTACTGTTCGAACTGCCAGCGGAGCAGGGTGATCCCAATGCCAACGTAAGCAAAGCTGTCGAAAATCTGAAGAAGCTGGAGCCCGCGCCACTCTCGAGCCCTGCCAGGGCTACATCCATACAGCCGGCAAACTACCGGGAAAACCTGGAATTGCTCAAGGAATGCGACCTTGTCATCGAAGCAATTGCCGAGCGCATGGACTGGAAAACGAGCCTGTATCAGCAAATAGCCCCGCATCTTGCAGAGGACGCCACTTTCGCCAGCAACACATCCGGCCTCTCCATCAATCAACTCGCCCAGGCTTTGCCCGAAAATCTGCGCCGTCGCTTTTGCGGGATTCACTTTTTCAATCCGCCGCGATACATGCACCTCGTGGAGCTGATCCCGTGCAAGGAAAGCGACTCCGCGATGCTCGACAAGCTCGAAGCGTTTTTGGTTACTTATCTGGGCAAAGGCGTGATACGTGCGAAGGACACGCCGAATTTCATCGCCAATCGAATCGGCGTGTTTTCCATTCTCGCCACCATGCATCATGCACAACAGTTTGGCCTCAGGTTTGATGTCGTGGACGCACTGACGGGTCCGTTGATCGGGCGACCCAAAAGCGCCACGTTCCGCACGGCTGATGTGGTGGGACTCGATATTCTCACACACGTGATCCAGACGATGCATAACGGGCTCCCGGACGATCCTTGGCATCAATATTTTGCCGTGCCGGGCTGGCTGCAAGCGTTGGTGAATCGCGGGGAGCTCGGGCAAAAAACCAGGCGCGGCGTCTATCAAAAAGTGGGTAAGGAAATCCGTGTGCTGGATGTTGCGCGCCAGGAATATGTCCCCTCGATCGCCGAGGCCGACCCCGAAATCGGGGAAATGCTCAAGCGCAAAAACCCGGCGGACAAGCTTGCGGAGTTGCATTCGAACCCGAATCCTCAAGCGCAGTTTCTATGGGCGATTTTCCGCGACGTGTTCCACTATTGCGCGTTCCACCTGCAGGAAATCGCCGACAATGCCCGCGACGTGGATTTTGCCATGCGCTGGGGGTTTGGCTGGAATCAGGGGCCCTTTGAAACCTGGCAGGCGGCAGGATGGAGCCCCATTGCCCAGTGGATAAGCGAAGATATTGCGTCTGGCAAGGCCATGAGCTCAGTCCCGCTTCCGCAATGGGTTACCGACCTCGGCAAGGAAGACAATGCAGTGGTTAATGAGCAGGTAGAGGGGGTCCATCGTTCGCAGGGTTCTTATGCACCCGGCTCCAATACCTTTCACCCGCGGTCGTCCTTGCCCGTTTATCGGCGCCAGTTGTTTCCCGACCGGTTGATAACCGAGCCCGTCCAGTATGGCGAGACGATATTTGAAACCGACGCGGTGAGGATGTGGCATACCAAAGGTGATAACGCGCACGACAGCATTGCCATCCTCAGCTTTAAAAGCAAGATGCATACGATCGGCAGTGATGTGCTGGATGGTGTCCAGCAGGCTATCGACGAAGCCGAGCGTAACTGGCGCGCCCTAGTGATCTGGCAGATAGAGCCGCCGTTCTCCGCTGGCGCGAATTTGCAGAAAGCAACAGAGCGGCTAAAAAGCGGCGAGCCGCCTTCAGCCTTCAGCCTGCTTGCCAAAAAGCTCAAAAAGACAGCACAGTCAGCAGTGCTAAAGGCAGCGCGGCGCCTCAACCTGGCAGATGCACTGATGGCGGGAAAGCTGGCCGAGGTGGAAGCGATGGTGGCGCAGTTCCAGCAGACTTCGCAGGATCTCAGGTATTCGATGATTCCCACTGTGGCTGCCATGGACGGACTGGCCCTGGGGGGCGGGTGCGAATTCGTGATGCACTGCGACCGCGCGGTCGCCACGCTGGAAAGCTATGTGGGGCTCGTCGAAGCGGGGGTGGGTCTTTTGCCGGCCGGTGGGGGTTGCAAGGAACTTGCCTTAAGGGCGGCACAGAATGCAATAAACGGGGATCCTTTTCCGTTGCTGAAAAAATACTACCAAAGCGTCGCCACGGCGCAGCTGTCAAAAAGCGCGGAGCAGGCGAAGGAACTGGGATACCTTCGCCATGCGGACCCGGTCGTGATGAACCGGTTCGAGCTCCTGTATGTCGCCAAGGCACAGGCGCTGGCGATGGCTGAAGCCGGCTACCGGCCTCCCCTCGAGGCACGCAACATTCCTGTCGCGGGATCGACCGGGATAGCGACTATCAAGGGAATGCTGGTTAACATGCGGGAAGGCAACTTTATTTCAGAACATGACTACCTCATCGGCAGCAAGATCGCGTACGTGATGTGTGGCGGCGACCTCACGCCTGGCAGCCTGGTGGACGAGAACTGGTTCCTCGATCTGGAGAGAGATGCATTTATAGAATTGCTGGCGACGGAAAAAACACAAGCGCGTATTGAGCATACGCTGAAGACCGGCAAGCCGTTGAGGAACTAGGTAACGACAAGCGACGGGGCGTGCCCGGATAGCATGTCTGTGAACCGTAACCAACTCGCTTACGTCTAATTTGTAATAGAAAGGAGAACAAGGCGGCGAGGAGGAGGCGACGACGACAGTACAAATAGTACACAAATTGTAAGCCCGGGACGCCGAAGACGGGTCAACGCAGCTATCGTTTCCACAGTTTCGCTCTATACGAATTAGCGTTAAAGGAAAACATGACAACCAGACAAACTCAAGATGCCTACATCGCCGTCGCAGTGCGGACTCCAGTGGGGAAGGCGCCGCGGGGAATGTTTAAGACAGTCCGGCCAGACGACATGCTGGCTCACGTGCTGAAAGCGGCAATGAACGAATGCCCGGAGCTTGACCCGGCAGCCATAGACGACGTAATCACCGGCTGCGCCATGCCGGAAGCCGAGCAGGGAATGAATGTAGCCCGCATCGGGCTTTTGCTCGCCGGCATTCCCAACAATGTCCCCGGAATGACGGTCAACCGTTTCTGCGCATCCGGCCTCCAGGCCGTGGCGCTTGCTGCTGATCGCATCCGCCTGGGCAATGCCGACATAATTATTGCCTCTGGAACCGAGAGCATGAGCATGGTCCCCATGACAGGGAACAAGATGTCGCTTGACCCGGCCATATTTCAACACGACGAGAATGTAGGTATTGCCTACGGCATGGGCGTGACGGGGGAAAAAGTGGCGCAACGGTGGCACGTAAGCCGCGAAGCACAGGATGAATTCGCAACCGTGAGCCACACCAGGGCGCTTAAGGCTATCGAAAGCGGAGAATTCAAGGAAGAAATCGCGCCCTATACAGTGGAAGAGCACAGGCCCGATCTTGCAACTCACGAAGTCCGTGATGTTTCCACAGTCAGGGATACTGACGAAGGACCGCGTCCCGGCACGAATACAGAGGTGCTTTCAAAACTCAAACCGGTATTTGCGGCAAATGGGTCGGTTACCGCTGGCAACAGTTCCCAGATGTCCGACGGGGCTGGCGCGGTCGTGGTCGCGAGCGAAGCAGCACTCAAGCGCTTCAATCTTACTCCCATTGGCCGTTTTCTCGGATATTCGGTCGCGGGCGTTCCGCCGGAAATCATGGGAATCGGACCGGTCAAGGCCATACCCAAGGTTTTGCAGCAGGTTGGGTTAAAGCAGGACGACCTGCAATGGATTGAGCTGAATGAAGCTTTTGCCGCCCAGAGCCTGGCGGTTATCAACGAACTCGGGCTGGATCGCGCGAAGGTCAACCCGCTGGGGGGCGCTATCGCACTCGGGCATCCCCTGGGGGCAACCGGCGCGATCCGCGTAGCCACGCTGCTGCATGGCCTGCGTCGGCACCATCAGAAATACGGGATGGTGACGATGTGCGTGGGGACGGGAATGGGCGCTGCGGGTGTTTTCGAAGCTCTGTAATGTCGCCAAGGCAGAATAGCGTTGACGTTCAGTGTCCCTTATTTTCCGAAATAGACGTATCCGCTCTGGGTTACCGCCGCTTCCTTGAAGCGTTTGCGCTCCTCAGGATCAAGCTTCTTGTCCCACCAGATGGCGCGGGCTTTTTTCTGTTCTTCAGACAGCTTGGGGTTTTTTTCGAATAATTCCCGCATAAATTTGGTGTGGTCGGATTCGTACATACTCATGTGTGATTTCTTCCTTATCAAGAGCTTGAGTTTTTGAACTTTACCATATTTGCGGGTTCCAGACAGCTCACTACGTTGCCAGCGCTCTATGGCTCCCTGCCTGAAACCGATCTGTTATTGACCATCTCCGGGCGGGAAAGTTGAGAATTCGTGATTGCGGGCGGATTTAATTTTTTAGCGAATTCAGTGAATGGCAACGCAAATCGCTGCTCGAGGTCCACGGCTCGACTGGGCAAGTCATTCCATAAACGCTTTGCGGGATTCTGCCGGAAAGCGAACGCCACCACGTTTCCGACCGGCTCGGCTGTCAGAGTTGTCACATTTCCCGAAAAACTGCTCTCCATGCGCCTCATGTAATTCTGGAATCCCTTTTCTCTCCCGAGCAGGTTAACCACCAGTACTCCGTTTTTTCTTAATGCCCCGCGCGCGTTGTTATAAAAATCCTGGGTACAGAGCGAGGGGACCTGGCAGCCCCCATCGAACCCATCCACCATGAGCACATCCGCCTCGCCCGGATGGGTGGCGATGTAATCGGCACCGTCGCCTATTACCGTATGCAACCGCTCGTCGTCCTCAGGAAAACAGAAATAATTGCGGGCGGCGGATATAACCTCCTCGTTTATCTCGACCACTGTTGTTTTAGCCCGCGTGAGCCGGTAATGGACGAACTTCGCCAGGGAGCCCCCGCCAAGGCCAACCATTATGATGTTTTCGGGATGTGGATGAAAAAGAAGGAAGCCCATCATGCAGCGCGTATAAGCAAGTTCCAGATGATTGGGGAAAGCCAGCCTCATCGCGCTTTGCACGAAGTTATTGCCGAGATGAAGCGAACGAACGCCATTGCGCTCGCTCACGTAAACCCGTGCTTCCCTTCCCCAACGCGATGTGTTCTGACCCATTTTGCTCTACGCGCGATAATCCCGGCACCTGCTTTACAAAAAAGTCTGTTTGGCCTATTTTTCGAGACAAAATGGCAATAAATCGGTCAAAAACTCCATGTAAACAGACTTGTGCCGGGCCATTCTCTTCGCTCCAGGCGCATAATGACCACGTCTGATTCAATTCTACTGATCTAGCACCTCTGAGCTCGATATACTTATGAACAAGCCAATTGTAGCCTTCCTTATGTCGTCCTGCTTGTTGTCGGCCTGCGCCAACTTGGGACTCAAAGAGCCGACTCAAGCATACGGAGGCAAATTCGAGGGAAATCGTTCGGCACTCTCGCGTTGCGTTGTCGACAAACTGCAGTCGGACAGCCGCTGGGTGATTAGGGGATTTCAATACGAGACCTGGGCTTACCCGGACATTGAAGCGACCGAGGTTTATGGTTATTCACTGAACGACGTACCAGGTATCTATGCGCGGACCTCCCCCACTAACCCCGACGCAGTGGGCATTTATCCTGGAATGCCAACCGGGATGCCGATTCCGAAGACGCATGTCTACAGGAAAAATGCTGGAACGCCTCCCGACATTAATCCGAATTATCTGTTCATCCTGACCTTGAAGCGAACCGACCCCGAGACAGTGTTTGCGACGCTGAGCGGAAAGCGTTACGAGAGTAATATCGTATGGGAAAAGCTGAAGGCATGCGCGGATGGTTCATCGGCTTGAACCAGCTTTATCCGACGACCTATGTGGCGTCGTCCTGTTTGCCATTCTGTTAAATGCCGGAGCCCCGATCGTGAATGGCGGAAAATAGCGAGACTCCCATGTTCGGTGTGATAGCGGATGTCCTCCGGGGATAAAATGGCGATCTCGGCAAAAAGTTGCGATTCAAATTGGAATTCAAGTGACAAGTGCAGGCGACAATGGTGAGTGTATGAAGGGGTTTTGGTCCAAAAGAGTGTCGATGCCAGTGCTATGCACCGCGGGGTTTGCACTTGCGTTGCTCGGTCTGCCACTAGCCCCCGCCTTCGCGGGAGATTTCGAGGATGGAATGCAATTCATCCTCAACAAGGATTATCCGAAAGCAGTCGAATCCTTCAAGAAAGCGGCAGCGCAGGGTAATACCGATGCGCAGTTCAACCTGGGTGTTTTATATTCGCGCGGACGCGGGATCAAACAAGATTATGAGCAGGCTGCCCTATGGTTCCGCAAGGCGGCTGAGCAAGGGGACGTCCCGGCGCAATCCATGCTCGGCTTCCTCTATCTCAAGGGGCAGGGCGTCAAGCAGGATTATCAGCAGGCGATGTTCTGGTATCTTCGCGCGGCGGAAAAAGGCTACGCGATCGCCCAGCACAACCTGGGGGTCATGTATGCCAAGGGACAAGGGGTTGCGCAGGATTATAAACAGGCACTATCCTGGTACCGCAAGGCGGCGGAACAGGGGCACGCGCCCGCGCAGGCCATCCTGGGCTTCATGTATCTCAAAGGCCAGGGGGTCGAGGAGGACGACAAGCAAGCGGCTGCCTGGTATCTGAAAGCGGCGGAACAGGGATACCCCGACGCGCAATACGCGCTTGGCGTACTCTATGCCAAAGGCCGTGGCGTGATAAAAAGTGATGAGCAGGCGGTCGCATGGTATCGCAAGGCCGCCGAACAGGGAAATGCCGACGCCCAGTTCAACCTTGGGCTGATGTACGCTTCTGGCAGCGGCGTACCCGCAGACGATCAGCAGGCCTCGTCCTGGTTTCTCAAGGCCGCAGAACGTGGCAGCGCGAAAGCTCAATTCAAGCTGGGCGTGATATATGCCAAAGGCCGGGGGGTTCAGCAGAACGACTATGACGCGGTCACGTGGTACCGGAAAGCCGCCGATCAGGGTTATGCGCCGGCGGAATTCAATCTGGGGACGCTGTATGCCACCGGCCGGGGAGTCGTACAGGACGATCGCGAAGCGATATTATGGTATAGCAAGGCCGCGGAGCAAGGGGATCCGGACGCCCAATACAATCTCGGCGTAAGGTATGACACGGGGCGGGGAGTGCCGAAGGATGAGCAGCAGGCGCTATCCTGGTACCAGAAAGCGGCCGATCAGGGCTACGCGCGCGCTCAATATAGCTTGGGGGTAAAGTATGATAATGGGCTGGGGGTCATCCAGGACCACGCCCAGGCCCTTTCGTGGTATCGGAAAGCAGCGGAGCAAGGCAACAAGGGCGCACAAACGAACCTTGGCGTACTGTATTACAAGGGCACTGGCGTCAAAAAGGATTATGTCGAGGCAGACAAGTGGTTCAGCATCGCCAGCGCCGCGGGTTATGAGGATGCCAAGGAGAACCGCGAACTTATGGAAAAACTCATGACGCCGGTACAGGTGGCGGAAGCGCACAAGCTGGCGGAGGACTGGACAAAAGCGCACCAGAAGCAGTAAAAAACTGGAAAAGCGGGTCCTGCTTACGCTTGCAAGCACTATCAGCCACTGTTAGTCACTGTAAAAACTGCCCGCCGCTCCCGCATGCTTCCTTATTTGTCCCGCGCAGGAGCCTTGATTTGAGCAGGTTACTTGGTCTGTTGGGTGCCCTTCTCCTTCGTAATCGGGTTCTGGAGTGTATAGCCCTTTTCCTTCATCTTGTATCCACCATAGGCCCCGGCTCCTCCGGCAACAAGCAACCAGCAGCCCGAAAGCATGGGTACCAGCGCGAGGGCCATAATCAGCTTAATGAGCTTCTTCATCTTTCCTGTTTTCTGTCCATAAAAACCACATGCCTTATTTCAGTGCGCAAAAATTACAAGCCGATGCCAACACGTTTGAACCGTGGTTGGAAGCTTTGCTAATGATAACTCAGTGGGTTAGCGGCGGGAATCCGCAGCGATCACGAAGAGTGGCCGAAAATAATGTAGCGGCTGGGCTAGAATATAACTTTGGGGAGCGATCATGAGTGCAGGAAGTGTTTCCATTCCATGGATGAAGAGGCTGCTGGTCATTGCGCTTGCCGCGCTCCTGACGGCATGCCAATCGGCCGATACTAGGCGGGTCGGCGGACTGGCCGGAAGTATCGCTGGTGCGATCGGAGGAAGCTATCTTGGAAGATACCTGGGAGGCGGCACTGTAGGAGCCATCGCCACCTCGGTTGCAGGTGGCGTTGCAGGATACTACGTCGGAGCGGGGATTGGAGGCTATCTGGGCCGGGACGACCAGAAAAAAATGGCCAACGCTTCACAGCAAGCGGTCTATACGGGAGAACCCCAGACGTTCAGCAATCCTGATAGCGGAGTGAAGGGCCGCGCGGAGGTCATACGGCCCGCCGATGTGTCTCAGCAACCCTCGGGTAACTGCAAGATCATCCGGCAAACGGTCGTGCTCAAAGATGGGACAACCCATACTGAAGATGTAAAAAGCTGCAAGTAATCGCAGCCGGCGGATATTTAACCCTCGGAGTTGCCACTGCATGCGTTTTCCAGGACTCGTCCTGATGAGCCGCTTGCCGGTTACCGGTTGTTATGGTCGAGCTTTCAGTGCGCCTGCACCGACTGTCCGACCTGACAGGATCACTCCTTCTTGCGCTTCCATTCATCCCCGACTTTTTCATATTCCTTTTTTACCGCTGCCCAGGCGACCTTGTGAGCGGCTTCCTCACGCGACTCGTGGCCCCTCCGCTCGTCGGGGTCCTTGTATTCATCCCACGCGCTATTGAAAGCCGCCCGGTAAATCTCCTCGGCGTGCTTCGGCAATACGTGCTTAACACTATCCGGAAGGTCGTTTATCGTTTTGTAAGGCATGTTTTCCTCCCATTGGAGTGACGATATGAATATCCTTGGCTACAGGGTTACCAGGCGGGCAGCCCTTTGCTGCGTGTGGGGTCTGCCGTTGAGCTGCAAGATGCCGGGTCCAATAGAAAGATAGGCGATACAAGGGGTACAAGACAAGATCGGATCAATGTTTTGAGTGGCAGGTTTCCAACCTCGGAAGCGAGCCGGTTAAAAACAGTCAAGATTAAATCCTTGCCAAGTTCGTATACCCGTTGCCGGGGAAATAATCACATAGGAAGCAACACTGCGCTCCCCAAACCCCCACCGGCTTGTCTGTTCCCGATACTCTTCTATTATTATATTTCTATCGTGGAAGCCGGATGCCGGAATGACTGAACGATAACAAAGGAACCATAATGCATTCAATATACTCCCCCTCGGTTAGCGTAGTCATCCCCACTTACGACCAGATGCGATTCATAGTACGGGCGCTTGACAGCCTGCAGGCGCAAACACTGAACGACTGGGAAGCAATCGTCATAGATGACGGCTCGCGCGACGGAACAGCGGAAGCGGTATCGAGCTACTTGGGCGACGTGCGCATCCACTATTACCAAACCCCTGAAAACCGTGGCTTGGGCCATGCCCTGAATGAAGGCATCAGCAAGGCGAAGGCGCCGCTTATCGCTTACCTGCCAAGTGATGACGTTTATTATCGGGATCACCTGCAAAGCCTGAAGGCGCTGCTTGAAATGAATCCGGAAGCAGTGTTGGTGTATTCCGGCGTCTGCCACCACTATAACCGGCTCGCAAACGGGCAGATTGAAGGATATCCGCTGCAACTGGTGCAATGCATGCACCGGAAAACTACGGCCCGCTGGGTGGAGCGCCCGGAACTGGAGTCGGATGACCTGGAACGACTCTACTGGTCACGGCTGCGGCTCGCAGGCTCATTCGTTGGAACCAACAGTATCACTTGCGAGTGGGTGTCTCATCCGATGCAGCGCCATAAGCTCATGCAGGAGCCTGAAGGCGGCATCAATCCTTTCCGCTCGCATTACCGGGTCCAGGAACCCCTGCGCTTTCATACGTCGGTTGGCCATGCGATCGACGAGGAAAGTCACTACAGGACGATGCGCGAACGGCCGGATACGCCCTACGCAAAGGATGGGTTGAAAATACTGCTGGTCGGCGAACTGGCATACAACGCTGACCGGGTGCTGGCGCTCGAAGAGCAGGGACACAAGCTATATGGCTTGTGGATGCAGAATCCTCACTGGTACAACACGGTAGGGCCTTTGCCTTTCGGCCACGTCCAAGACCTGCCGCGAGACAACTGGCGTGAAGCGATCAGAAAGATCCAGCCGGACGTTATCTATGCACTGCTCAACTGGCAGGCAGTGCCCTTTGCCCACGAAGTACTGATGGCCACCCCCGGCATCCCATTCACCTGGCATTTCAAGGAAGGACCGTTCATTTGCCTGGATAAGGGAACCTGGTCGGAACTGATCGACCTGCACCAGTATTGCGACGGACAGATATTCTCGAGCCCCGAAATGCGTGATTGGTTCGATACGATCGTGCCTGGTCTGTCGCTGAGCAAACCGACTCACGTGCTGGACGGAGACCTGCCGAAGCGCGACTGGTTTGATCAACCGCGGACGCCGTTACTCTCCGCAACCGACGGGGAAATCCACACGGTTTCCCCAGGCCGCCCGATTGGCTTGCACCCTCAGGATGTTGCCGAGCTGGCAAAGCATCGTATTCACCTGCATTTTTACGGCGAGATCACGCACGGGCAGTGGCTCAAGTGGATTGAAAAAACCCAGGGAATGGCGCAGGGGTATCTGCACCTGCACCCCAACGTAGACCAAAGCCGCTGGACCGAGGAGTTTTCACAATATGACGCGGGCTGGCTGCACCTGTTTGAAAGCGGCAACGGGGGCGAAATGCGCAGGGCCAACTGGGACGACCTGAATTATCCCGCGCGGCTGAGCACCCTCGCGGCCGCTGGGTTGCCGATGCTGCAAAAGGCGAACGACGGTGCGATTGTCGCCACCCAAACGTTGACGAAGCAGCTTGGCATTGGAATATTTTTTGACGAAACCGAGGAGCTTGCAGCCCAATTAAGAGATTCGGAGCAGTTTCATGCCATCCGCGAGCGAGTCTGGCAGCAGCGGCACCTGTTCACATTCGATCATCATGTGCCGGAACTGGTCGATTTCTTCCGCAGCGTGATCAGATCAGCGTCCAGCAAGCCGAGAGGAAAAATTGTCTCGGGGATGGCGAGGCAGTCGGCGTGAGTTTTCTGAGGATCAAAAAAAATCCAGATTAGCGATGGTGTGATTGACGAAAACTTCCTGAAACCGCTTATAGAATTACTCCTTTCCGCTTCATCGCTCAAGTTGATAAAAACTTACGCCTCTACCGGGCCAAGTAACCACGTTCGAGATACCATGCCGCCAGATTCACGGCTACTATAGCGTGACGGAATATGCTCAAGTCTCACATTGATTGCCATCCAACCCATGACTCAGCATTTTCCGGGTGGAGGTTCCCCCGTCTCAGGGTCTTCTCCCTGCTCGCGGAGACGATGTGGTTGCCGGCGGGACTGAACCGGCGGCAACTCCCAGATTTGCTCGAAATTTAACCGAAATTTAACCGTTTTGTTACAACTTTTGCTTTTTTCGCGCCTATCCTTCATCGTGGTCTTGAGGTTAAAGGCCCGAACCGGAACCTAAATTCCTTCCAACTCTCCAGCATAAGGAGATTACATGTATTCTGAAATCAGAGAAATTCAAGAAGAAATTCATAAATGCGGCGCAAAATGGACGGCTTCGGAAACGGAATTTGTTAAAACAGTTGATCCAGAACAACGTGTCCATCGTTTAGGTGTTGTGCTCGATCAGGAGGCCCTGGAAAGGATTCGGCGACAGCCCGCCTTAGATATGCCAGCTTTGATCGCAAGGTTTGAGCAAAAAATGGGCTGGGTGCCTGAAGGAGGCGAAGCGGACCATCTCGATTTGGTACGGAAGAGACTCGATTTACAGTTGGATACATTGTTTCCGCCTTGGTTTCCCTGGTTTTTTAACGTCGATTGGCGAAACCGTAAAGGACGTAATAACGTTACCCCTGTTAAAGACCAAGGTGGCTGCGGCTCTGGCGTTGCTTTTGGAACAACGGGTACCCTCGAATCGATGCTTCTTATGAACATAATGTTGATCTGGATTTGTCCGAAGCCGAACTGTTGAACTGTGGTGGTGGAAGCTGTGGGGGCTGGTGGCCGGATAGCGCAGTAAACTATCTTTTGTCTCAAGGCATTGCTCAAGAACGCTGCTTTCCATATCAACCCAAAAATATGCCCTGTACCACGTGCGCAGAGCGCGACGGTGAAGCCATCCAGATCAGTGATCGTATTACAATTAATGATGTCGCACAACGCAGGCAATACATTGACAATATCGGTCCTGTGATGTGTGTATTTGAGGTATTTCAGGATTTCTATTCCTACTCAACGGTATCTACTCGCATGTTTGGGGCAATTCGGTAGGTTTACATTGTGTAGAAGTGATTGGATACAATAGCCTGTTTGGCTACTGGATATGTAAGAATAGCTGGGGTACCGGGTTTGGTGAGAGCGGTTTTTTCAAAATCGCATTCGGTCAGTGCCAAATTGACACCACGTTCCCATTTTGGGGGATATCAGGGACGAAGTTTTTCGAGATCGAATCGCCTTGGAAACCCGTCGCTGGCGCGCTGAAGTACATCTCGGCCGCAAGTGACGGGTCCGTTTGGGGGGTGAACGCGGGAGACGAGATCTTCCGATGGAATGGTAACAGCTGGGATCAGGTCCCTGGCGCCCTCAAGCAGATCTCAGTAGGCAACGCCGCCACAGTATGGGGTGTGAACTCCGACGACGAGATCTACCGCTGGAACGGCGCAGCCTGGGATCAAGTGTCTGGTGCGCTCAAACATGTGGCAGTAGCCAACGACGGTACGGTCTGGGGCGTCAACAGCGGCGATAAGATTTTCCACTGGAATGGTAACAGCTGGGATCAGGTCCCGGGCGCCCTCAAGCAGATCTCAGTGGGCGCAGCTAAACTTGTCTGGGGAGTCAACGAGAGTGACGCTATCTTTAGATTGCGATGATCAAGCGCCTCGCCGATACCAAATTGATACCACCTTCCCATTTTGGGGAATATCAGGGACGAAGTTTTTCGGGACCTGAGTGAGTGTGCTGACCACGAAGATGGGCTGCGAATTTACCGTGCAGCTTAATGGACAGCCTACCGCTGGGTATGAATGGCGTTGCGAGGCGCCCCCCCGGCGTAATCCTTCTTTGGCGAGAAGTACGGCCTATCTCATCAATGGTCGGAGCCTCAGCGGAGTATATCTTCCGTTTTCGTGCAGATGCAATTGGAACATTCTTGGTACATTGCACCTACAGACGGCCGTGGGAGAAGCAGCCCGAAGAAACACGAAGTATCAAGGTCCAAGTGGAACCGACGTAAGTGCACGGAGGTCGCCGGTCCCAACTCGCCCGACGCGATCAACCTCGGGCTGACCCAGATGGCAGAGTCCTGCTCCGGCACGACCTACACCTGACCGTCATGGCTGCAAGCCTGACACATCCGCGACGAGACCTACTCAAGGGCGCTGGCGGAAAAGCCGAGAGCACCGGACACATCAACCCGAAGTACACCGCGGCGATGCTGACGAATGTTCTATACCCACATCTCGGATCAGTATGCGCCGTTCCACACCAAGGTAATCAATGTCAGCGTGCGGGATTCGACCTTTGATTACCCCATGCTACCTTGGAGTATCCATGAAGCCAAATTCCCTGCGTCGCCACTAGCAGCACACCCCCCATAGCCGAGTTCGACCCCGCCTATTAACGAAATTTAAGGAGAAATCATGCCTCTTGGTACACCGTACAGCGTGATTATCGGTCCATTGCATGATTTCAACCTGGTCAACCCAGATACGGGCCAGTGGCCCCACTACTTTCCGAATATCTATGACTATGTCGAGTGTCAGGAGAGGCATTAGCTAGCTAGAAACGATTTCACCGACCGCTGGGTATCAGCGTCCCATTTACTATCTGAGAATTTCCAAGCTCATTTGGTGAGCAAAAAGATGGGTGAGGGGTTCAAGAAAATTCCCTAAGTAGCTTAGGCAAGGCCGAAGGCCGCGTCAGGAAGATTTCTTTATATGGTGAAAGGAAGGATGCCGGTGGGCAATCCCTGTGGGAAACCTCGTGGATGGGGAGGTTATCCGTCCATCAGGTTTTTCCATCAGAGTTGTCCATGGGCTAAGCGCAGGCCGAATGATCGGCAAGGCAGCTGCTGCAGTAGGTATCAGTGACGGGTCAATCTTCTTACCCCAAATACCCTGCTTCCTTCTGATGGCGAAAGGCCAGCACATATATAGCATCATCAGCCGGTTCGTGGCGATATAAGGCTACGTCGCTTTCATTCGTATACGACCCCGCCGTAGCTGGGTCGTATACGAATGAATTCTGAGCCAGACCAAGCTAATCGGCGTCTTGTTGTCTCTTGCGGCGTGCCACAAAACCGAGAAGTCCCAAACCAGCGAGCAGCATCGCATAGGTTTCGGGTTCAGGTACGGGGGAATAGATAATGTCGAGTTTCGGCGCCAGAGCAATGTCGCCAGCCGCCATCGCACCATCTTTTGACCAAAAGCCCAGGAGCGAACGCACGATCCCTTCGTGATCGCTTTTCAGCAACCAGCCGTTATTGTCAGAGGGATTGTTCAGCCAGTCCTGCACATCCGCAGCCATTTGGGGGGAGTTCCATGTGTGAGTTGTTCCCGTAGCAAATGTGGTAAAAGTAGAGGCTGCGCTTTCGGTGGGCGATGTTGTAATTGGAGTAATCCCAGGTTTGACAGGCCGTCGCTTCTAATATAGCCCCACTTTGAGGAACTACAAGCGGGAATGCTCGTGATTGGATAGTTGGATCGGTCGTCCGTCTAGTATCGAATCCGTACGAAAAGGAGCAGTTTCGGTCATGTATGCTCGTGGGTGTACGAAAACAGGCTAAATGCATTTCGGATGCAAGCTATAATTCGTACTCCATTTTCGGGCGAAATCAGACCTATGCCACGCGTTTTTGCTTACTGTCGCGTTTCGACTGCCGACCAGACCACCCAGAATCAGAGCATGGAAATCAAAGCGGCTGGATTCGCCATCGAGGCGCGCCGACTGATCGAAGAAAGCATCAGTGGCTCAGTGACCGCGAAGGAGCGACCCGGCTTTATGAAGCTGGTCGACCGGATGGAACCGGGCGATGTGCTGGTGGTGACCAAACTTGACCGACTTGGGCGGAATGCGATGGATGTGCGGGCAACCGTCGAGCAGCTCGCGAGTTTTGGCGTGCGCGTGCATTGCCTGGCCCTTGGGGATGTTGATCTAACCAGCCCAGCAGGCAAAATGACAATGCAGGTTATCGCCGCCGTGGCTGAGTTCGAGCGCGACCTGCTGATTGAACGGACGCAATCGGGAATTATTCGGGCTAAGGCTGCTGGAAAACAATTTGGCAGGCCGCCATCACTCAATATGGAGGAACGCGCAGCCGTCGTAGAGCGACTGGACGCCGGTGCCAATATTGCCGAAATTGCGCGCGAATTCAAAACGACTCGGCAAACAATTATGCGGGTAAAGGAAGCGGCTTTGAAACTACCGTCGCAACAAAAAGAGTGACTCCTGTTTTGGGCGTATTCGGACGGGATTAGCCGCAGTTAGTTTGATTTTACCTGTTCGAGGAGTTGGGCAAAAATAACCGATCTTACATTTTCGGCGGGATGAGCAATATTAGCCTAACTAGAGGTAAAGACACGATTCGCGCTTTAAAGCACGCTAAGAACCACCAACGCATCAATCGCGCGCGTACACAGTGAATCAAGGGCCCTGCAATTTCTGATTGCGAAATTTAACCGAAATTTAACGTTTTGTTACAACTTTTACCTTTCTCTTGCCTATCCTTCAGACGTGGAGCAATGAAATTGTTCTCTATGGATACAAAACGATAAGGAGGTTGAAATGTCTTCAAATAACCAGTTTACAGCTTTAATGCTCGGTCAACGAAAGAGAGTAAGGGTGTGTCCATTATCAATGCCTTCAAAACAAAGGCTATAACTTGGGTTTTATTTTTCGTTTTTTCGACAAGTGTATTCGCCCAAGCTACCGAAGGTGCGAGGATAACAAACGATAGCATAGCCAATTTTTCGATAACGGTTGGGCATGGCGGGGTTATTGACGTTGCAGAAGGACGCGACGCGTCTTATTTTGGTGTGACAATGAGCGGTTTTTACAACTATGATTATCAGAATCCCACCGAAACACCGAATTAGTGCCAGTCCGAGGAACCGTTAGTTACGGACACCAGGTTGACGACTTAGGACTACTCGTTTATCTTTTCCCGGTAGGTTCGAATGAGGTTGTGCGCGGGGAGCAGTCGTTTTCTTTAGTTGCCGGCCCCTTCCAGTTCTAACCTGAAGAACAATACTCAGTTGTTTCGCAGGTGGGTCACCGTATCGGCATCCAGACGTTTTCGGTGGTAGTAGTTCCAGAACCGAAGACTTACGCTTTGATGCTGGCAGGACTAGGACTGCTG
>DASSHJ010000171.1:0-6006 GCA_035692965.1 Nitrosospira sp.
AGCTGAGCCGAGGGAAGCAGAGGGAGCAATTTCAGAAACACCGGTTGAGGGAACGCCCAACTCGCGAAGGGCAAAGGAAGAGCCTTCTCCAAGCCCGGCAGGCCAGGATGAGGTGACTGCATCTGCTGAAAATCGATTGCAGAGGGGGGAGACAACTGGGGAGACAGGCAGCGCCGAGTCCAATGAGGCTGAGTTCAATGAGGAAGTGCGAAGCCATGAAACTGAAGCAAGGGGAAGAGACGGAAACGCTCCCAGGCCTGATCATGCAGGAGAATCGCCTGCGGCTGCCACGGCAGCCAGGGAAACACAGACACAGCATGAGCGGCCCCATGATAGGTCGCGCGAGCAGGGTCATGAGGTAGACGCCTACGCGGAGTCCGCGCATGCCGGAGCTTACGCTTTTGAAGCCGAACAGTCGGAGATTGCCTCGTTCGCGTGGAGCCTTGGCTGCCTGCTTCTGCTTATCATATTCACTGGGCAAACAATTTATTTTTACAGTGCTGACCTCGCAAAGGCCGCCCCGGCAGCCAAACCTTATCTTGAACAGTATTGTGAATTGATGGGATGTACTGTCTCTCCAGCCCGGCCGCAACAACTTCTGGACATCGAATCATCGGACATGCGATCCGATCCCCTGCGTCCAAGCATCATCACGCTGAATGCGACGGTACGTAATCATGCCCTTTATCCTCAAGCATTGCCTTTGTTTGAACTTACTTTCATCGACGCTGAAAACCGCTCGCTGGCGAGCCGTATTTTTCGTCCCGACATGTATCTTCCACCTGACGCCAACCGGATGGAATCGATCCCTCCCGGAAAAGAGTTCAACGTCAAGCTGCATTTGGATACCACTGATCTCAACCCGGCGGGCTATCGGCTCTCCCTGCTTTATCCGCCGCCTGATCCGCAAGCCTGAAGATTTGTCATGACTTTCTGCTCATCAGCAGTCGAGCATTACTCGTCTGACCAGCCTCCGGTTTTAGGTTAAAATCGAACCCCTTTCAAAGTTGGGTGTACTGCCGGAAGCATGGCCTCTGAAACACTGGTAGAAATAAAGGATCTCAATTTTTCCTATGGCGAGCGCCCGGTTCTGAAAGGGATCAATATGACCATGGCGCGGGGGAAGGTGATCGCTATCATGGGGGGCAGCGGGAGCGGCAAGACGACGCTGCTGCGGCTCATCGGGGGCACCATCCGGCCCTCGTCCGGCTATGTGAAAGTGGCGGGAAAGGAGGTGGATAAGCTCAGCAGGGATGAGCTCTTCCGGTTGCGGCGCAAGATGAGCATGCTCTTCCAGTTCGGTGCCCTTTTTACCGATCTGTCCGTGTTCGACAACGTCGCTTTTCAGATGCGGGAACATACCGACCTGCCGGAATCCATGATTCGGGATCTCGTGCTGATGAAGTTGCAGGTGGTCGGCCTGCGCGGCGCCCAGGAATTGATGCCGGGGGAGCTTTCCGGAGGGATGGCGCGCCGGGTAGCCCTGGCCCGTTCCATCGCGCTCGATCCCTTACTGATCATGTATGATGAACCGTTTACCGGGCTCGACCCCATCTCGCTGACAGTTATCGGAAACCTTATCCGTCGCTTGACGGATGCGCTTGGAATGACCTCTATCGTGGTCACGCACGATGTCCAGGAGTCACTGAAGATTGTCGATTACGTGTATTTCGTTGCTGACGGAGTGGTCGCGGCCGAAGGCACGCCTGCGGAGGTGCGGAAATCGGACGCCCCCTTTGTGCATCAGTTCGTGCATGGGGAGGAAGACGGCCCGGTCTCGTTTCATTATCCGGCGAAAGCGTACGCGGCCGACCTGAAGCTGGAGGCGCGCGTTGCCTAGTCGCATTGTCGAGGGCATCCGGGGGATCGGTCACCGGGCCGTGGATAGCGTCTGGCGGCTGGGCTACGCGGCGCGTTTTTTTACGCTGACCCTCCTCAAGTCCGGTACCAGCCTGCGCCGCTTCGGCCTCGTAGTTCGAGAAATTTATTTTACCGGCGTACTTTCCCTCATCATCATCATCGTGTCAGGATTGTTCGTCGGAATGGTGCTTGGCTTGCAGGGTTACGAGACGTTACAGCGATACGGGGCTGAATCAGCCGTAGGGACAATGGTTGCGTTATCGCTGTTGAGGGAGCTCGGGCCCGTAGTGTCTGCGTTATTGTTCGCCAGTCGTGCGGGCTCGGCAATCACTGCTGAAATAGGGTTGATGAAGGCCACCGAGCAACTCTCTGCCATGGAAATGATGGCGGTGGATCCGATTGCGCGAGTGGTTGCTCCAAGGTTCTGGTCCGGAGTGATTTCCATGCCACTCCTTGCCGGTCTCTTTTCCGCGGTCGGCGTGTTTGGCGGCTACATGGTGGCCGTCGTACTCATCGGAGTGGATGAGGGGTCGTTCTGGTCCCAGATGCAGGATGCCGTGGATTTCAGGTACGATATTGTCAATGGCATTATAAAAACGTTTGTGTTTGGTATCGCGGTCACGGCAATCGCAGTGTTCGAGGGTTACGACGCATCTCCCACGGCTGAAGGCGTGTCCGGCGCGACCACTCGCACCGTCGTAACTTCCTCGCTGGCCATCCTCGGGCTCGATTTTGTCCTGACCTCGTTCATGTTCAGGGGAATGAGCTGATGCAGCGGGCGGCAATGGATTTATGGGTGGGGCTGTTCGTCATTGCGGGAATCGGGGCTTTATTGCTGTTGGCATTCAAAGTCGGGAATCTCGGTACGTACAGTGCGGGGGACAGCTACATCCTCAAGGGAAATTTCGAGAATATAGGCGGCTTGAAAATCAGGGCACCGGTTAAAGGCGCAGGGGTAGTGGTAGGGCGTGTAAAGGATATCCAGTTCAGTACCCAGACTTACGACGCATTGGTCACCTTGAGCATAGATGGCCGTTACAAGTTTCCAAAAGACACGTTCGCCAGTATCCTTACGTCCGGTCTCATAGGCGAGCAATACATCGGCCTTTCGGCGGGAGGGGATGAAGCCATGCTGAAGGACGGCGATAAAATAATGAAGACCAACTCGGCCATGGTGTTGGAGGAGATGATCGGGCGGTTTCTGTTCGACAAGGCCTCGGAGAACAAATCTTCCGACGACGATCCGGGCGAAAGCGGAAGCAGCAAATGAAGTGGATTTAAGGGCGTATATGTTTGCCTTTTTTATACAGTAAAAATCGGTGAGGAAATATGAAAAAGTATCTCAGCATCATCCCCATAGTGCTAGGTTGGTTGCTTGCGTCTCCCGCATGGTCCATCGAACGGCCCGATACTCTCGTGGACAACACGGCACAGGAAGTGCTCACCATGATCAGGCAGGACAAGGAATTGCGCGGCGGCAATCACGGCAAGCTCCTTAACCTGATCGAAGTGAAGATATTGCCGCATTTCGACTTTACCCGGATGACACGCCTCGCGATGGGAAAGAACTGGGTAAAAGCAACGCCCGAGCAGCAGCAAACACTCGTGAACGAGTTCCGTACGCTCTTGGTCAGGACCTATTCCAATGCCCTGTCCACCTATAGCGACCATACGATCAAGGTCGAGCCGCTCAAAACTGTTCCGGATTCGGATACGTTGGTCAAGACAAAAGTTGTCCAGGACAGTGGGCAGGAACCGATCCCGATCGATTACAGCATGGAAAAGACCGGCGACGGGTGGAAGGTATACGATGTGACAGTCGCTGGAGTGAGCCTTGTCACGAACTATCGCAGCACCTTCAATACCCAGGTTCGGGACGGCGGCGTGGAAAAGCTGATCAAGACACTGGCCGATAAAAATAAATCGCTATTGGCCGCCGACGGCGCAGCCGAAAAAAAGGCCGCATCCAGATAGCAGGTTAGTCGCGAAATTCCTACAAGACTGAAAGCTGCATCAGTATGGCGGCAGACGAATTTGCTGAAGTGCGAGTGGGTGAAGAGGGCAGACTGGTCGTCAGCGGACCTGTAACGATCGAGAATGTCGTCGCAGTAATGGAGCAAGGCACTGCTTTATTTGACCGCCAGGACTTCACAGTTGATCTTGGAGGAATTACGGACGTGGACTCGTCAGCCGCAAGTTTGTTGCTTCATTGGGAGCGCGAGGCCCTCGATCGCAATCAGCGGCTCGTCTTCGTCAATATTCCGCAAAAGCTTCAGACCCTGTTAAGGCTGTATGGTATTTCCGGACTGATCAACGGAAATGCCAGCAGACCTGATCCGGCGGCGTTCGCTGAAACTGCTTCTTCGCAGCGGGGCGGTTGAGAAACTACTGCTCTCCTGCGCAGAATCCGCGCAATAGTTGCGTGCGTCGTTTTCCTCATTTGTTCCTCCAGCATCTTTGTTCCTCGGTCGTTCTCACTTTTATCCATGCCTTCTGCAATTCAAGTCAAGCAGATGCGCAAGCGCTTTGGCTCGGTTCAAGCGCTCGCTGGCGTCGATCTCGAAATTCATGAAGGTGAATTCTTCGCCTTGCTGGGGCCCAACGGGGCTGGCAAGACCACGCTGATCAATATCATTGCAGGGCTGATGCGGGCTACGAGCGGCAGCGCGTTTGTAATGGGGCATGATGTCGTTAGGGATTACCGTGAAGCGCGCCGCATGCTGGGAGTAGTGCCGCAGGAGCTGGTATATGATCCATTCTTCACTGTTCGCGAGACTCTCACCATTCAGTCCGGCTACTATGGGTTCAGGAATAACGGCGATTGGATAGATGAGATCATTCATCACCTCGACCTTGACGACAAGGCCAATGCAAACATGCGCTCCCTGTCCGGAGGGATGAAGCGCCGCGTGCTAGTCGCCCAGGCGCTGGTGCACCGGCCGCCCGTGATTGTGCTGGATGAGCCCACCGCCGGCGTAGATGTCGAATTGCGTCAGGGGCTGTGGCACTTCATCAAGCAATTGAATCACGACGGACATACCATCGTACTGACCACCCACTATCTGGAAGAAGCGGAGGTCTTGTGCAACAGGGTGGCAATGCTGAAGCACGGCAACGTGGTTGCACTCGACAGCATAAAAAATCTCGTCAAGAGTGTGCCAGGATGCGATGTCCGCATGCGTTTGTCGCCCGACGAGTTACCTTCAGCCCTGCAACCGCTACAGAAAGCCTATGAAGATGGATATCGCGTTCTCTCGCTTAAGGACTACGCACAGCTTGAAGAGGTCATGGCGTCCCTGCGAGTGGCGGGATGTAAAGTACTTGAAATGCAGGTATTGCAGCCGGACCTGGAAGAGGTATTCGTAAAAATCATGAGCCAGGCCGATAGCGCCAAGGCGACGCTCATTTGATTGCGAGCAAAAAGCATGAAAGAAAGAACATCGGCCATATGAACGGATTTAGTGGATTTCCTACCCTGCTTTATAAAGAGTTGCTGCGGTTCTGGAAAGTCGGACTCCAGACCATATTTGCGCCCATCGTATCCGTTCTGCTCTATCTCATGATTTTTTCCCACGCGTTGCAAGAGCACGTGCAGCCATACCCCGGGGTTGCCTACGCAATTTTCCTGGTTCCAGGACTGATCATGATGGCGGTCCTGCAAAATGCTTTTGCCAACTCTTCATCCAGCATTATCCAGTCAAAGGTGACAGGCAATCTCGTCTTTGTGCTGTTGTCGCCGCTTTCCTACCAGGAAATATTCTTCGCCTATGTACTGGCGTCGATCGTTCGAGGGCTTGCGGTGGGGTTGGGTGTTTACCTGGTCACGCTCTGGTTCTTCGAACTATCCCTATCGTCTTTAGCGTGGGTATTCATTTTTGCCCTGATGGGCAGCGCGCTGCTCGGAGCACTCGGAATCGTCGCAGGGATCTGGGCCGACAAATTCGACCAACTCGCTGCGTTCCAGAACTTTGTCATCCTGCCATTGACGTTCCTGTCCGGCGTATTCTATTCGATCCATTCGTTGCCGCCCTTCTGGCAGGGCCTTTCACACCTCAACCCATTCTTCTACATGATTGACGGATTCAGGTATGGCTTCTTCAAGGTTTCGGATATTTCCCCCTATGTCAGCCTCGGGATTGTAACTGC
>DASSHJ010000172.1:0-5298 GCA_035692965.1 Nitrosospira sp.
ATTTGTCGTATGACTACGTGAGAATCAACGCAAGCTACCGAAGTTAGATTAAGGAGCAGGAAGTCGGAATTCACCCTCTCTCCCTCAAGGAGGGAGGGAGGGCGAAAAGTAGCTGCATTTAGGAGACCGGGCCGCGTATCCCTTTGTTGTCCGCCGGATTCGCTGGTCCCCGACTACACTCTGGTACCTACACTCACGGGGAGCCTCACGCTGCGCTCCAGGATGCAGCCGCGAAGGGCGAAGCAGTGATCCTGTGCATAAAGATGCAACCGACATAAAGATGCAACCGATAATGAGATTCCCTTCATCTCACCCTTTATCAGGGCGGCATCCCCTTCAGCTGCATGACCGCTTCGCGGCCCCTCATGGCGCTCTAGCGCTACTGCCCCATTGGCTTCATGTGCTGCAACTCGTTGTCGCCGGTTCGGGTGCCATATTCGTTATAGCCTGACATGGATTCCCTGGCATAGCCGGATCGGCTAGATTGATCGCCGCTGTATCCGGACGACCGCTCACGCGAGCCATACCCGCCGCCACGATGACCATGACCATGCATTTTTCTCATTTTAGCTGCCTCATCCTTGTCGATGAATCCGTCCTTGTTGGTATCCATCTTCTCGAACATGACCTGACAGTGGCGGGCATGCTCGTCAGCGCTTACCCGGCCATCGTTGTCGGTGTCCGCCATCGACATCCCGCACCGGCCCTCGCCGGACTTGCCGTAACCTCTATCTCCATGGGCATCGGCGAGCATGAATCCCTTAGTCACGGATTGGGCAGCAAATGGGTTCTCTCCTGCTGATGCAATAGGGGCAGCGCCCAACGCAACGGCAAAAGCAGAACCTAAAGCAAGAGACACGACCGTTTTTTTTCCTGGCATATTTTTCATGATGTTTATCTCCTTAGTGTTTTGCACGATTTGAGAAATAGCACGCGCCTACGCTTACCCGTGCGCCAATTCCACAAGCTATCGTTCCATCAAGCCATGATGGGATACAGGGCCAGGTTGTTGGTCAGTATTAGCAATTGCGCGAGCAATCCAGTACGATACGAAACCTTGCCGCCGTTCACATGCTCGGCGTAGGGTACACATCATTGCTTTTCTAGCTGAACGGTTCAGTGCGTTAACACACATAAATATCCACCAATAGAGAATCGCCTACGAGGTAAGCGATACCAGGTTTTCTACCAGAGGAAACCTGGATGTGAAGCGAGTGCAATAAGAAACGTCAAGGAGTAACGGCCGGGGGATTGAAGCGATAGGTCCTGACGCTTCACGCAACCATGACTCTTGTTTTCGCAAACCGGTTTTCAATGAACGATTGGGAAAAACTGTATACCCAGGCCGAAAGCCTCCTCTCCCGCCTGGAAGGGTTGGTATCCGGCGAGAAACCTGAAACAGACTGGAACGCTGCCGTGGCTTTTCGCTGGCGCAAACATGGCCGCATCCAGGGACTCATACAACCCGTCCCGCACCCTCACCATATTTCCCTGGAATCGCTGCGTGGCATTGACGCCCAGAAAAGGCTGGTGGATCAAAACACCCGGCAGTTCGTAACAGGGCATCCCGCCAACAACGTCCTGCTTACCGGCGCGCGCGGCACCGGCAAGTCGTCGGTGGTCAAGGCGATGCTTACCAAATATGCGTCGACCGGTCTCCGGTTGATAGAGGTGGAAAAACACGATCTGATCGATCTGCATGATATTGTTGACCAGGTGTGCGAGCGCCCCGAGCGCTTCATTATTTATTGCGACGACTTGTCGTTCGAATCGGGTGAGCCGGGTTACAAGGCCCTGAAGGTGGTGCTCGACGGTTCCATCGCCACGTCTTCAGATAATGTTCTTGTTTACGCAACATCCAACCGGCGTCACCTCATGCCTGAGTTCATGCAGGAAAATCGTGATACGAGGCACGTGGGAAATGAAATTCATCCGAGCGAAGCCGTGGAAGAGAAAATTGCACTATCCGAGCGCTTCGGTCTATGGGTCTCTTTCTATCCATTCGACCAGGATCAGTACCTGGAAGCCGTTGCTCAATGGCTCCGTTACTTCCAATCTGCGGAACTGACACCCGAGGTGCGTCAGCAAGCGCTGCAATGGGCGTTGGGACGCGCCTCCCGAAGCGGACGCGTGGCGTGGCAATTTGCTCGTGATCGGGCGGGAAAAGATGGTGCAGCATGATAATTCTCATTGACAGGATTTCAATCTCACTCCAGCCTTCAATTGCCTGATCCTCGACAGCGAATTCCTCACCATGGAATCATCGGCCGCTACCCCCTTAGGCTATTCCGCTATCGTAGAAGTTGCGGTTGCGGTCATTCTCAGGGCAGATGGCTCTTTTCTCCTCGCCCGCAGGCCTGAGGGAAAACCCTACGCGGGGTACTGGGAGTTCCCCGGGGGCAAAGTCCAGCCAGGAGAATCCTTGCTGCACGCTCTGAAGCGCGAGCTTTGGGAAGAACTCGACATAACGGTCGAACACGCCTACCGGTGGCTTACTCGCACATTCACCTATCCCCATGCAACTGTCCGTCTTTGTTTTTTTCGCATAACGGAGTGGCGGGGCCCGCCCCGGCCCTGCGAAAATCAGCAGCTTTCGTGGCAATACTCAGGTCGCGTGGAAGTTGAACCGTTGCTTCCCGCCAATGCGCCGGTCTTGCGAGCGCTTGAGTTGCCTGTGGTCTATGCCGTCACAAATGCTTTAGAGGCCGGAACCGAAGGGATTGAAAGCGGGTTGGCAGCAGTCGAACGGGCTCTTCATGCAGGAGCTCGGCTGATCCAGATTCGCGAAAAACGCTTGAAAGGTGAAATGCTGCGGCGATTCGCAAGCGAAACAGTCCGCCACGCATGCGCGCAACAAGCTATTGTCGTGGTCAATGGCGATACTGGTGACGCCGATTTCTGCCGCGAAATCGGAGCAGACGGACTACACCTGCCTTCGCACCAACTAATGAGCCTCCACGCGCGCCCCGATGTCACATGGTGCGGAGCGTCTTGCCACAATGCAGAGGAAATCTTCCGCGCCGAGCAGTTGAGCATGGACTTCATTGTGCTTGGGCCTGTACTACCGACCTTGAGCCATCCTTATTCTTCGGTACTGGGCTGGCGCAAGTTCGGAAAACTCATCGAGAACTGCTCGCTCCCAGTATTCGCACTGGGCGGTTTACGGTCGGAGGATCTGGAGACAGCTTGGGAGGCAGGCGCTCACGGAATTGCGATGATGAGTGCTTTCTCGCCGCAACATCCGTACTCGGGCAATAGCTAATTTTTTTGGTCTTCCCACTCATCCGGCAATTCGCCTTCCTGTTTTTCGGATTCCGGTATCCGGTAGGATTCCGCCGCCCATTGGCCTAAATCGATCAGCTTGCACCGCTCTGAACAGAACGGCCGGTAGCTATTGCCAGTTTCCCACACGACAACCTTGCCGCACTGCGGGCAGTTGACGATAGGCCTCTTCTCAGCCTGCCTGTTATTGCTGTTGCCCATGTTCCCACTCGTATAAGTCGTACACAAGTCGTACTATTGCAATTTTTTAACAGCCTGCTGGAAGGTTTATCGCGGCGCAGGCAATAAGAACCCGGGTCATTGAAAACATTATAGGTTAAAAGGTGGATGGAAAGACCCGCTGGACAGCCCGCCCGGTGTAACGAAGTTCAGCATGAAAATTTGTGAAGACATTCTTTTTGTGACCCTACGGCGCGCGCGCATATCGCGGCAGCCAACTCATCGCCAAACATCAGTCCCAGTGGAATTTTTTCCGTCCAATCAATGTGTTTTATGAGCAGATGTTTATTTCCTAATACTTACTATGTTAAAATGGTTAAGTTTTTTTTTTAACCTCAACCAGGCTTTTTACCGTTAAAAACGGGGAGTCCGAATTCGGAAAACGGAACTGCAAAATATGGCGGATATTGATAAAAAACAAGAAATGAATGGGAGAAGGCGTTTTCTTGTTGCCGCGACTTCCATAGCGGGCGGGATCGCAAGCATAGGGGTCGCAACACCTTTCGTGCTGAGCATGATGCCGAGTGAGCGCGCGAAGGCAGCAGGAGCCCCTGTCGAAGTGGACATCACCAAGATTGAGCCTGGCATGCTGCTTCTGGTGGAATGGCGAGGGAAAGTGGTGTGGGTACTCGATCGCACCCCGGAAATGCTGGCAACCCTGAAAAAGCTTGATAGCCAGGTTGCCGACCCCAAATCCGAAAAGCCCCAGCAGCCACCCTACTGTCAAAATGAAACGCGGTCAATCAAGCCTGCCATTCTGGTGGTGGAGGGAGTATGCACCCACCTCGGATGCTCACCGGTATACCGCAAGGACATCGCTCCGGCCGATCTCGGTCCCGACTGGCTGGGAGGCTTTTTCTGCCCTTGCCACGGCTCCAAGTTCGATCTGGCCGGACGTGTTTACAAAAGTGTTCCCGCCCCGACCAACCTGGTGGTTCCGCCTCATATGTACCTCAGCGACACCCGGCTGCTGGTGGGGTCCGATAAAAAGGAGTCAGCGTAAATGGGCAAGCACCTTGAGTCGATGATGGAATGGATTGATTCGCGTTTCCCGTTGACTTCAACCTGGAAAGCTCACCTTTCCGAATACTACGCGCCGAAAAACTTCAATTTCTGGTACTACTTCGGCTCACTGGCAATGCTGGTGCTGGTCAATCAGCTTCTTACCGGCATTTTCCTCACCATGAACTACAAGCCGGATGCCAGCATGGCGTTCGGCTCGGTCGAATACATCATGCGGGACGTCGATTTCGGGTGGCTGATACGCTACATGCACTCCACCGGCGCCTCGATGTTTTTCGTGGTAGTTTACCTGCATATGTTCCGCGGAATGATGTACGGCTCCTATCGCAAGCCGCGCGAACTGCTCTGGCTGATAGGCATGGGAATCTTTTTCGTTCTCATGATGCTCGCGTTTACTGGCTACATCCTGCCATGGGGTCAGATGTCCTACTGGGGTGCCCAAGTGATTATCAGCATGGTCGGGGCCATCCCGGTGGTCGGTCAAACCCTGTCAAACTGGATTCTCGGCGATTTCATGTTATCGGATGCGGCGCTCAACCGGTTTTTCGCTTACCACGTCGTAACCCTCCCTGTTTTGCTGGTGACGCTGGTATTCGTCCACATCATCGCGCTGCATGAAGTGGGCTCCAACAACCCTGACGGCATCGAGATCAAGGCGAACAAGGACCCTGTGACGCACATCCCGGTCGATGGCATTCCCTTCCATCCCTATTACTCGGTAAAGGATATCGTCGGCGTCGTCGGATTCCTGATCGTGTTCTGCGGGATCATATT
>DASSHJ010000173.1:0-5013 GCA_035692965.1 Nitrosospira sp.
TCGTAAAAGATTTCCGAACATGGCCCACACGGCCCCGTGTCTCCCATTTGCCAGAAATTGTCCTGCGTGGGGATGCGCGTGAACCGGGCAGGGTCGATGCCAATTTCGTTCAGCCAGATATCGGCTGCTTCGTCGTCCTCGGCATACACTGTGACCCATAGTTTTTCTGCCGGTATATCGAGCGTGACGGTCAGGAATTCCCAGGCGAATTTGATGGCGTGGCGCTTGAAATAATCCCCGAAGCTGAAATTGCCCAGCATCTCGAAAAACGTGTGATGCCGCGCCGTATAGCCGACGTTTTCCAGGTCGTTGTGCTTGCCGCCTGCGCGCACACAACGCTGCGAACTTGTCGCGCGGACATAAGGCCGCTTCTCATGGCCGAGAAATACATCCTTGAACTGCACCATGCCTGCATTGGTGAACAGCAAGGTGGGATCGTTGCCTGGGACGAGCGAGCTGGATGGCACAACCGCGTGGCCGTGCGATTCAAAGAATTCAAGGAACTTCTGCCTGATTTCGCTGCTTTTCATATAGGGTTTTAATTGCCCGGCAAGAGGACCGGAAACCGAAAGCCTTCCAGTCAACGCCGCGAAATTTCGGTTGCCGCCATCCCAAGGGATTCGCCATTGACGATAGCGAGATTTTGAACCTTTACTTTGACCGTAAGTTTCTCGTCGGCTTTAGGTAAGTCGCCATTGGTCAGAATCATGATTTCCCCGCTATTGTCCTTCAGCACATAGGATTTCATGTCGATCAGCGGGATGCGCGTCTGATCTTTCGCCGTCCCGTGCAGCGTAACCTCTTTCCCGTCAAAGTTCGCGGGAGATTTGGCAATGTCGCCAACAGGAGTCGCGTTAATGCCGCAACCACTGAATACAAGTGCACTTGCAAGAGCCGCCGCTCGGGCGGCACGGATTGGCATAAATGTACGCATTGTCTTTTTTGTCATTATTCGTCCTCTTTGTTGCGCAACACTCGGGCGATGACGGCACTGCTGAACCCCCGGCCTAGAAGGAAACGTGTCTGTCTCACAAACTCTTTTGCATTGCCCGGCATGACGCCGAACTTTTTGCGCCATACTTCCTGCGCGGTGACCTGCTCAGCTTCCTTGAGATTGGGCAACGCCTCGGCGATTAAATTCTCCGGAATCCCTTTTTCCCGCAATTCATATGCGATTCGCTGGCTGCCGAACCGGCGCTTGCGCGTATGTATGACTTGTTCCACGACGCGGGCAGGTGAAAGCCAGCCAGCCCGCTCAAGCTCGTCAAGAATGGCGGAAAGTTCTTCCGGGGTGCCGGCGTGGGGCGCAAGCTTTTTTTCAAGCTCCAGCCGGGAGTGTTCGCGCCGGGCAAGATGAGCCAAGGCGCGATGTTTCAAGCTTGGTCCTTGGCCCGTGGTTCTGGCCTTGGACGCCGCGGTTCGCATGGGGGTTCAGGTCCAGTTCACCCGAAGGTTAAGCTATAGGGCGGCCGTACTTGCGGTCAGGGACAGCCCATTATGCATGCACGGCTTCTGCCGGATTGGAGACACCTACTGCTGCCCGGATCTTGGACTCTATTTCCATCGCAATGTCGTGGTGTTCCTTGAGGAATTCGCGAGCGTTATCTTTGCCCTGCCCGATTTTGTCTCCCTTATAGGCATACCAGGCCCCGGATTTGTCGATCAGCTTGTGCTGAACCCCAAGCTCGACAATTTCCCCTTCGCGAGAAATCCCCTCGCCATAGAGAATATCGAATTCCGCCTGCTTGAAGGGAGGGGCGACCTTGTTTTTCACGACTTTGACGCGCGTTTCGCTTCCGATCACCTCTTCACCCTTCTTGATCGAACCCGTGCGGCGGATATCGAGGCGTACCGATGCGTAGAATTTCAGCGCATTTCCGCCCGTGGTGGTTTCAGGGCTGCCGAACATGACACCGATTTTCATGCGAATCTGATTAATGAAGATGACCATGGTATTACTGCGCTTGATGTTTGCAGTCAACTTGCGCAACGCCTGGGACATCAATCGCGCCTGCAAACCCATCTGCGGTTCGCCCATTTCTCCCTCGATTTCCGCCCGCGGCGTCAAAGCGGCGACGGAATCCACGACCACCACGTCAATCGACCCCGAGCGCACCAGCATGTCCGCGATTTCCAGCGCCTGTTCGCCATTGTCGGGCTGGGAAATCAGCAACTCCTGAACGTTGACGCCGATTTTTTGCGCATACTGCGGATCGAGGGCGTGCTCCGCATCAATGAACGCCGCGGTCCCGCCCATTTTTTGCATTTGCCCGATGACCTGCAGGGTAAGCGTCGTTTTGCCGGATGATTCCGGACCATAGATTTCAATGACCCGTCCACGCGGCAACCCGCCTACCCCCAGCGCGATATCGAGTCCAAGCGATCCGGTCGAAATCACCTCAACGTCCTTGGCCACATCACTGGCGCCCAGACGCATGATAGAGCCCTTGCCGAACTGCTTCTCGATCTGGGAAAGTGCCGCCGCGAGCGCTCTGCTTCTATTGTCGTCCATGAATATTCCTCTAAAAAGTGGGCGGATTATCGCATATGTGGCCACGGGCTGGAAGGCGAAGGAATGCCCCTTCCGCTTGATGATGAATTAATTGTTGCGGGAAAAACCTTCCTCTCCTGGAACTTGCGAAGGATACGAGGACCGGGGTTACGGATCGGATCAGGGCAGGATATAGGTTTTGAAATACAGCTCTGCCTTTACCGGGTCCAGTCCACGCAGCGCAGCGTATACCTTGCGCATCTCCGCGCGCTCACCCGCGATGGCATAGTCCACCCCCAGGCTGTACAGCGCGTCCACGTTTTTAGGCTGAATACGCACTGTCTCACGATAAGCCTCTATTGCATCACCGTATAGGTCCAGTTCATCGTAAGTTTTTCCGAGCTGATACCAAACCGTCGCGTTTTCGGGTTTGAAGCGCAAGGACTGGTCGTATGCGTGTATGGCATGAGGATACTTCTCGGACTTATGGTAGGCATTGCCGAGTTCATACCAGGCTTCGGCGTTCTCCGGTTGCAGACGTACGGCATCCTGCAAGGCACGAGTGGCATGTTCATATTCTTTCAAGTGCATATACGCCATTCCAAGCCCATGCCACGCTTCCCCATAACGCGCCTGATGGCGTATCGCTTGGCGATAAGCATGAACCGCCTGCCGGTATTGTTTAAGATGGATGGAAGCAGCGCCCACTTCGAACCAGCCGGCTGCACTGTCCTGATCCCGCTCGACATGCAGCTGCGAAAGCTTCAATAAGCCGCGCCAGTCGCCCTTTTTCTCGAGGGCAAAGCAGCGGTTCAGCCATTCCAGCCCATTTTCTTTCTTCGTTGAGGCAGGAGTGACCTTCTTTTCAAGTTCCTTTAACCAGTCTACCGGTAATGCAAAAGCGAGGTTTTGCCCTTCGACGTGGCGGAACGCTAGAATTCCGATCAGCTGGCCCGAATCACTGAACAATCCCCCCCCCTCAAAACCCTGGGAAGGAACAGCGGAGACCTGCATATACCACGATCCTTCGTGCGGAAGCAGCCCGGAGATTTTCGCGCTATGGATGACGGGCTGAGGCTCCTGTTTCGAGGATATGCCGACAGCGTACACTCGCTCGCCGGCCCAGGGTTTTTTGCTGCCAGCCAGGCCCACGGGTCGGATACCCAGCCCGGCAACGTCGAGCTCGCAGAGGTCAAGATCCTGCCTTTTATGGCGTACGACCGCCTTGAACGCCTTGCCCGCCTCCCGAATATGAATACTTGCTCCACCACGGATAAGCGTGCAACTGGTGACGACCTCACCCTCCCCGATCGCAACGGCACTACCTCCTGCAACGCGCTTTCCTCTCGCGTCGAAGGTTTCCACCGCCACTACTGAATCACGAACCCCTGAAAAAACCTGTTCGTCAACCTTTGCTGTATCCGCTGGAGCGAGGGACGAAAGCAGCGCTGACGCAAAACCTCCAAGCAGAGCCAGGCATGAATGCCTTTCAACTCGTTTTGCGCATCGGTTGGAAAAGCTGTCGTGGTGCATGGCCGGGTCGTAGAGTTATTGTTAATGATTGTGCGCAACAAAAGGTGGGCAATGTAGAATGTCGGCTTTTTTATGCGACACGAACTGGATTTTATGGCCTATGGAAAATAACGAGAATTCCTCTGGCTCTCGGACTCCCGCATATTCAGGAAGAATCCAGCCCATGGCGTATTTCATCTTTACGACGCGCTGGCTGCAATTGCCCTTGTATCTCGGACTGATTCTTGCACAATGCGTCTACGTGTATCACTTCTGGGTTGAACTGATTGACCTGATCGGCGCCGTGATGGGCAATCAGGCTGCACTGCAGCATATACTCGATGCGGTGGCTATCGAGGGTGCTCCCCGGCCCTCGAAAATCAACGAGACTACGATCATGCTGGTTGTGCTGGGCCTGATCGACGTGGTGATGATTTCGAACCTGCTTATCATGGTTATTATCGGAGGTTATGAAACCTTTGTGTCCCGTATGAACCTGGAGGGGCATCCGGATCAACCGGAATGGCTGTCTCATGTGAACGCGTCGGTGCTCAAGGTGAAGCTGGCGACGGCCATCATCGGCATTTCATCCATTCACCTGCTCAAAACCTTTATTAACGCGCACGCATATGACGAGAAAACAATCATCGCCCAGACGGCGATCCATTTCGTTTTCCTGGTTTCCGCCATTGCAATCGCCCTGAGCGACCGCATCATGAATTACGGCAATTCCCATTAAGCTTAGGTCATCCCATCCTTTTCTGTCCAAGATGTGCAAGCAATGATTGAAAGGGTGGCGCAGAGGATTCCGGCATTTCATAGTTTCGGGATAAGGACGCTGTCAGGCTTGTTCCGGTGGAATACTGTTTAGCAGATCGATCGCGCCTTGCAACGCAATACCTACCGCCTGCTCTCGTATCTCCTCGCGGTTGCCGGAAAAATAGTGCGTTTCGGCCCGCGCCAAGCCGTCCTTTATCATCCAGGCAAAACAGGTCGTGCCCACCGGTTTC
>DASSHJ010000174.1:0-4723 GCA_035692965.1 Nitrosospira sp.
GTCAGGCGCCGGACAAGCAACTCCTGGACAGATCCTGCGAGCGGCGCGTCTGGGCCGTGGTTTGAGTATCCAGGATGTTGCGCGGCAATTGCGGCTGTCGGTAAGGCAAGTCACCGCGCTGGAGGAGGACGATTACAGCAAGCTCTCAAGCGGCACTTTTTTGCGGGGGTTTGTGCGCAACTACGCCAAGCTGTTGCAACTCGATCCTGCGCCCTTGCTCCAGAGAATAGAGGAAGCCCTGCCCCCGCCGCAAACTCAGACCATTTCGTATCAAATCGAGGGAATTCCGTTTCCCTCAGGGCGGAATCGGGGAAAGCGGGCCGTGATCATGGGTCTGGCAATCGTGATCGCTTTGTCGTTGCTGATCTACGAAATTTATCGCGGCAATGAAACAAACGTGGAAAGGCGCGAGGCCGTCGAAAAGGCTCCAGTGAGCGCCGAGATCAAGGATCAGGCTGATACGCCGGCAAGCGCGCCCCAATCCTCGCTGTTATCAAACCTCCTTGAGGAGGCAGGGGAAACGGGTGTTCCGCAAACAGAAGAGGAAAACAGGCCGTCACTGGATGCAGCGGAACCTGCTTTTATTGAAAAAAAAACGGTTCGGCCGCCCATAGCACAAGCTCCAGCGATTTCGCCTCCTTCCAAACCGGCCCTGGTGCCAGTACCGGGACCAACGACTGCTGTTCCACCAAAGCCGGCAGGCGGTGAATCACCAGCCGCCGCGGCAATTCCGGAATCCGCTGATGGGAGCGATGTGGTACGGTTGTCGTTTGAAGGCGACTCATGGACGGAAGTCAAGGATGGAAGAGGAAAACTGCTCTTATCCCGGATCAACCGTTCCGGAACCGAGCAAGTCCTCCGGGGCAAGTCGCCCTTCGCTCTCACGATCGGCAACGCTGCGGAAGTGAAGCTGGTCTACAATAACAAGCCGGTCGATCTGGCGCGCTATACGAACGCCTATGGCGGAACGGCGCGCCTTTCGCTCGAATGATTTCTGCATAATCTCACCTTTATCAAACTCTCATTCCACATATGACTATGTCACAGAATTTCTTTCCGCCCCGGCGGAACAGCGTGGGCGTCCGCGTAGGTACGGTTACTATTGGCGGGGGCGCGCCCGTAGTGGTGCAGTCGATGACCAATACCGACACCGAAGATGAACTCGCTACCACGAAGCAGGTGGAGCAGCTTGCGCTTGCAGGATCGGAACTAGTCCGCATTACGGTAAACACAGTCGAAGCGGCCAAAGCAGTGCCGGGAATCCGCGCCCGGCTCGACGACAGGGGATGCGACGTCCCCCTGATAGGCGATTTTCACTTCAACGGCCATAAACTGGTTACGGAATATCCAGGTTGCGCGAAAGCGCTTTCCAAGTACCGTATTAACCCTGGAAATGTCGGCCACGGCAGGAAACGCGATGAGCAATTTTCGATTCTGATCGAAACAGCGTGCAAGTACGACAAGCCGGTGCGCATAGGGGTCAACTGGGGCAGCCTGGACCCCGAATTGCTGGCGCGTATGATGGATGAGAACGCGCGCTCCGCTGACCCCAGGGATGCGTCGCATGTGATGCATGAAGCCCTGATTACTTCTGCCTTGCAAAGCGCCGCCCGTGCCGAGGAGATTGGGCTGGGGAGGGACAAGATAATATTGTCATGCAAGATGAGCGGGGTGCGGGATTTGATCTCTGTTTATCGCGATCTGGCCTCCCGGTGCGACTATGCGCTGCACTTGGGCCTGACCGAGGCTGGCATGGGCTCCAAGGGAATCGTCGCCTCGACCGCGGCGTTATCCGTGCTGCTGTTGCAAGGCATAGGCGACACGATTCGCATATCCTTGACTCCCGAACCTGGTGGCGATCGTGCGCGGGAAGTCATCGTCGCGCAGGAAATCCTGCAGACAACCGGATTACGCGCTTTCGTGCCGCTCGTTGCCGCCTGCCCAGGGTGCGGCCGCACCACCAGCACGTATTTCCAGGAACTTGCCGAAAGCATACAAGGCTATGTTCGCGAACGGATGCTGGTGTGGCGGGACCAATACGACGGCGTCGAGAACATGACCCTGGCCGTGATGGGATGCGTGGTCAATGGCCCGGGTGAAAGCAAGCATGCGAACATCGGGATCAGTCTTCCAGGATCGGGGGAACGTCCGGTTGCCCCGGTTTTCGTGGATGGTCAAAAATCGGTAACGCTGAAGGGAGACAACATCGCGGGCGAATTCCGTCAGATTGTCGACCAGTACGTGCAGACGAAGTACCCCAAGAAAATTGCTCAATGACAACACGAACCGTGCAGGCCGTCCGCGGGATGAACGATATCCTGCCGGACGAGGTTTACCTATGGGAGTATTTCGAGCAGATCGTTGGCGAATGGATGGCAGGATACGGTTACAGCAATATCCGTATGCCTATTGTCGAGCAAACCGACTTGTTCGTGCGCTCGATCGGCGCCGTCACCGACATCGTCGAGAAAGAGATGTATTCCTTCCAGGACAGGCTGAATGGGGACAGCTTGACCCTGCGGCCCGAGGGAACCGCTTCCTGCGTACGAGCCGTTCTCGAGCATAACCTGCTCTATGGAGGACCGCAGAGGCTTTATTATTCCGGCCCCATGTTTAGGCACGAGCGCCCGCAAAAAGGTCGATATCGGCAATTCTACCAGGTAGGTGCGGAGGCTCTGGGATATCCAGGCCCGGATATCGACGCGGAGCTGATCATCATGTGTGCCGATCTGTGGAAAAAGCTCGGCATTTCCGATATACGGCTTGAAATAGGCACCCTTGGCGACGCCGAATCACGCGCGGCACACCGGGCAAGACTCATTGCCTACCTCGAGAGACACCTTGGCAAGCTCGATGATGATGCAAGCCGAAGGTTGCATAGCAATCCGCTCCGGATACTCGACAGCAAGAACGTTGAAATGAGAGAGATTATCGAGAGCGCTCCCCGGTTGCTGGATGATCTGGACGAAGAATCTCTTGTACATTTCGAGGGCGTGCAGCGAATTCTGCGGGAACAGGGAATCGATTTTGAAGTCAATCCAAGGTTGGTGAGAGGCCTGGATTATTACAACCGTACGGTGTTTGAGTGGGTTACGGGAAGGCTCGGTGCGCAAGGTACGGTTTGCGCGGGCGGCCGTTATGACGGCCTGGTGGAACAGATCGGCGGAAAGTCATCCCCTGCCTGTGGTTTTGCATTGGGGGTGGAACGGGTCCTGGCGCTGATGATGGAAAGTGGGGAGGATATACATCCGTCCGTCCCGGACGCTTACGTTATCCACCAGGGCGAGCTGGCGGATGCGCTTGCCTGGAAAACCGTAAGGCATCTGCGAGATGGAGGCTTGAAAGCGATTCTTCATTGCGGCGGCGGCAGCTTCAAGTCGCAGATGAGAAAAGCCGATGCCAGCGGGGCTCGCTTCGCTGTCATCATAGGCGAGGACGAAGCGCGAGTGGGTGAGATCAGCATAAAGCCCTTGCGGGAAGCGGCAGTGCAGGTCAGGGTTGGATTAGCGGAAACGGTCGATTTGCTCAAGCGGGCATAACTGGAATTTTCAGGAAAAGAGATGGCAGTATACGATCTGGAAGAGCAGGAGAAGATAGATACACTGAAGGCCTGGTGGAAAGCCAACGGCACCCTGGTTATTATTTTAATTGCCGCTTTTGCCTTTGGAATAGGGGGTATGCAGGCATGGAACCACTACCAGAAGCAGAAGACCGAGCAGGCAGTGGAGCTCTATGACGACGTACTTAAGGCTCAGGGGAGCGGCGACCCTAAAAAAACGAGCGATGCAGCGCGTTTGCTTATGGAAGGTTTTCCATCGAGCGGGTATGCGTCACGGGCTGCTCTTATCTCGGCGCGTGTAAGCTTTGAAAACGGCGATCTGCAAACGACAAAAAGCCGCTTGCAGTGGGTCCTGGATAACAGCAAGGAAGAAGAGTTGAAAGACCTTGTACGGTTCAGGTTGGCCGGTATCCTGCTGGATGAAAAAAAATTCGGCGAGGCGCTCGGTTTGCTTGAAAGCAAGCACGGGGAGTCGTTCGATGGCCTTTACGCTGATCTCAAAGGAGATATTCTCGGCGCAATGGGCAAGGCCGGAGAAGCACGGGCCGCATATCAGGTTGCGCTGGACAAGATCGGCGTGAAAGGGACCTACCATAGCATCATCCAAATGAAGCTGGATTCGCTCCCGGCTTCCTAAGGAACCTCTGAACAAGTCCTCATGGAGCGCGTTGCTGGTAAAATCGGGATGATCACAAGGCGCGCGACGCAGGTCGTAGCGGGGTCTACGATGCCAAGGAGCGCAACGCCGTGCGCCCCGAAGCGTTGCCCGAGGGACCTGCGAAGCGGGATCGGGCAGCGGAGGGGATGCGGCGACCGCGGTTATGGATTGGTGGGGCGTACCTCCCGCCCGGGGTCGCATCTTCCTGCGGAAGAAACTGCTCCGCCCTCCGCGGTCGTACCATTCGCTTCGTCGCCTTTCGCGCATCCCATCGCGCAAAGCCGCCGTCGCGCCCACGATGACTTATTCAGAGGTTCCTAATGACCCGTACAGTTTTGTCCCCACTCATAAACGTTTCCATTCAGCTCCGCTGATCAGAATGTTCCCGCAGTTTGCTCGCACGATCCGGCACATCCTGCTACTGACCGCTTCATTCATGCTGTCCGGATGCGCGGGGACGGTGGAGATGGCGCGCGACCTTGTGAATGCCGCCTCGGACATTGACA
>DASSHJ010000175.1:0-10517 GCA_035692965.1 Nitrosospira sp.
GGCAATAATGGAGGCAACGATGTCAGGACCGTACGAACGCCTATCTTCGAGAACGGAATCAGGCCTTATTAATATCATTATTGATACGCCAAAAGGCAGCCGCAACAAATTCAAATATGACGAGAGCGCACAGTGTTTCCGTCTGAGCCGCGTACTGCCGGCAGGCGCGTCTTTCCCGTTCGATTTTGGATCAATTCCGAAAACACTTGCCGAGGATGGAGACCCCCTGGATGTCCTTTTAATAAGTGAAGCAGCGAGCTTTCCCGGATGCCTTATGGCGGGAAAATTGATTGGCACGATTTTCGGGGATCAGACGGAGAAGAACGAGACCGTACGTAATGATCGGCTTCTGGCGGTGCCGGTCACGCCTGCGAACCCTGCGCCGTTTTCCGCCCTTGCCGAACTGCCAGATGCGTGGTTAAAGGAAATCGAGCATTTCTTCGTCTCTTATAATCAGATAGAAGGACGCAAATACAACCCAATCGGCCGTGGGGGCCCGCAGGAAGCGGATAAAGCGTTGTGCGCAGCCGAGCAGCGTTTTACGAAACAGGACAATCGATGAAGGGCCAAATCCGGCAGTTTAAGCCTGTCAATCCCGTCTATGGTCTTCTGCACAAGACAATTGACGAGGCGCTGGAGCAGCTTGACGCAACTCGACCTATCCTGGACGAAAGTATCCATAATGCCAGGAAGTCGATGAAAAACTCGCGGGCAGAACTGAGGCTGTTACGGGAAGGAATGCCGGGCGTGGCTTATCAGACCGAAAACACGCGACTGAGAGATGCAGGCCGCGCTCTTTCCCCCATACGGGATGCGAGATCGGTTATTGACGCCTTCAATTCCCTGCGCAACAATTTCGCCAAAGAACTGGAAGGAGTGGACGTCGCCCCGCTCGAAGAAATCCTGCATTCAAAACTCGCGAAAGCACGCAGTCAGCTTCAGCTCGATATGCCTGATCAGTCAGCCCAGCTGCAAAATTGCAATCACTTGCTCGAAGATTGCCTTTCACTGGCCAAAAAAGAGCATTTCTCATCTATTGATTCCGTTGTCATTCATTCCGGAGTGCAGCGTATCTACCGGAAAGGCCGAAACGCATTTGCGCAGGCAAAGGCGGAGAGAACGACTGAAGTGCTCCATGAGTGCAGAAAGCAGGCAAAATACCTGTTCAACGGCCTCAATGTGCTCGTGATAGCAACTCCCAATGGCAATTCAAAAGCCCTGAAGCACGCCCGTCGACTGGCCGAGCGACTCGGCGATGATCATGAGTTGGCAATGCTTTCCGAGCAAATTTCTGCAGACGACTACGTGTCCGTAAACGCCGAGACCATAAAAGTCTTCCGTAAGCTGATCGAACAACGACGAGCCAAGCTGCAAAACGATTCGCTCAAAGTAGGCGAGAAGCTCTACCAGCAAAAACCACGTGAGTTTACGAAAAAGGTTATGCAGGACGTCGTACTTCCTTCTCGCAATCTCCGACAGATATAGAATGACAGCGCAATCGTTCTATCTTTTGGAGTACCAAAGGTTGCTTTAAAGGGGCGCAGAGTGGGGAGGCCGCCCAGCGCCGACGAATCCCTGGAATTTTCCCATCACCTTGCCGACTACGCCCGCTCCCTGGCCCTCGACCACTTCCGTACTCGCTTTAAAATTAGCCACAAAGCTGATAAAAGCGTAGTAACTGTCGCAGACCGGCATATTGAGAGTGAACTGCGAAGTCTCATCCGCGAGAGATTTCCTGACCATGGAATTATCGGGGAGGAATATGGTGGAACAACCCGCGAATGTAGCTGGATACTTGATCCAATCGACGGAACAGCAAGTTTCGTTCTTGGGAATCCTCTCTTCGGAACCTTGATCGGCTCGTTACGCTCGCAACAGCCATTTACAGGTTTGATCGAAATGCCAGTAATGCGGGAACGCTGGACAGGGGACGGAAAACGCGCGCTTTTTTATGACAGCTTCGGCTCGCATGGGGTATCTGTAAGCGATTGCAAAATGCTCCAGCACGCCCGGCTCTATATCCAGATACCTGATTTCTTACGCTCTGGACACGCAAGCAGGCTTTACAGGTTGCAGAAACATGTTGCCGCTTCCCATTCCTCCTGCGACTGCTATGCCTACGGCTTGCTTGCCTCAGGACACTGCGATCTCGTCATTGAAGACGGCCTCGAACCCTGTGATTACCTGCCGATCGTTCCCGTGATTCTGGGAGCTGGAGGGTTTATGTCGGATTGGGATGGGAATCCCCTGGACCTGAATTCGGGTAAGGCTGTCGTAGCCGCAGCCACCCAAGCCCTGTTGCATGAAGCCATTCGCGCATTAAAAAGCTTCCGCTGACCCCAACACTTCCAACTTTTCCTCGATGCTGCAAGCGGAACGTGCGGTGTCGCACTGAAAAACGACAAATCGAAAGATAGGATCAAGCCGAATCGAGTTTGGTTTAATTTGAACATGGTCTAGCAAATGTGGGGGTTATTATGACTTCATCTCCTTTGTTCACGGTTCATCCGTGTGTAATGGCGGTAGCGTTGATCGTTCTGGGAACGGGTGCGGCTCACGCGCAATTTACTTCCAGCGGTAGCGCGAACGAACAGATCGCGCAGCTTGGCCCCGGTCAGGGGGTTGAGGTTATCGGCCAGCCGCCGGGCTCGATGACCAGTTCGATCATTGGAAGCCCCGTACCTGGGCAGAGGGAGTCATCGCTCGGCCTACCGTCTGTTCTCAATCAACCTGCGCCTGGGCAAGAGAGGCCAGGGCAAGAGGGGCTCGGTTCGCGACCTAATCCTGGCATAGGCTCGTCGGCTTTTCCCATGGAACGGAACGTCGTGCGGGAAAAACTGAATCGTACCAACCGCGAGGCCGCGGATATCGACCGCAACGGGAGAATCAGTTCTGAAGAAGCTTCCAGGCTACCCCCGGGATCTCTGCCTCCCGGAGTTCCACTGGGCGTTCCCCTGTCCAGTGGACCTCAGCCCCCCGGAAATTCACGGAGCAGTCCTCTGTACCGTTAGCGAGGCAGACTCGGGGCGCCCTTGCCATTACGCGGTTACGCTTTCAAACTGTGGCCATCGCGTTCATGGATTTTTGCACCCTCGAAAACTCGAGCGGAGGGCGGCCTCCTGTTTGCTTCCGAAGTTCTCTGGGGCAGTTTATAGGAGATGAGGGGATTTCCAAGCCGGGTTAGCCCCCGTTCGCTGCCGCTGCGAGTGGCGCATTTGGCTTGAATGTCGGAACCCTGGGGACATCCTATCCGCCTTCCCGCTGATTGCTCTTCTCTAGTAGCGCAATTTTGAACCCGCCACATCCGCCCGCTTCACGCCTGAAAAGCGCTATCGCATTCTCACAAATTCCTTCCCGCCCTTGAAGGTGCAATTGGCTCAATCTGAGAGAGAGCCAAATGTACGTTATCGCACAGTCCGCCTTACTAAAAACTCAGATCATGGCAAAGCTGGGCGGAACCCCCGCGCTTGATTATGGAATCTATACCATGAGTGCATATAAAAAAGTCTTTTTATCCTATTGGCAAGCAGGGTATGAGGGAGCGGACCACATCAATCACAAGGGTCAGCCCATCTGCATGAATGAGGCTACCCGGCACACCGAGCAGGCGTACAACGACTATCTGCTCTTGAAAGAGTTCGGGATCCGGACGGTGAGAGAAAGTGTTGGCTGGCGATCAGTCGAAAAGAACGGACATTTTGACTTTTCGTCTGTCGAGCCACGCGCCCGGGCGGCCCAAAAACTTGGCTTACAGGTCATCTGGACGCTATGCCATTATGGATGGCCTGATGACATCGACGTCTACTCCCCTGCATTCGTCGATCGGTTTTATCGATATTGCCGTCGGGCCGTGCATTTTCTCGAGTCGTTTTCGCATAGCGAATGCGCTTCGGTTTATACGCCCATGAACGAGATTTCGTTCACAAGCTGGGAATTCGCAAAAAACCGGTTTATGTGCTCCGACGTCAGGAACGACGGAGGCGATGAACTTAAACGGCAGTTGGTGCGCGCGGCGTTGAGGGGTTGCCAGGCAATCTGGCAAATCAATCCGTCAGCGCGCATTCTGCATTGTGACCCGCTTATTCATGTCGTGGAGAATCCCGATCGGCCTGAACTGAACGATAGCGCGGTTTCCTATCGGGAATGCCAGTTTACTGCGTGGGATATGCTTTCTGGAAAGATCGAGCCTGAACTGGGTGGGAAACCGCATTTTCTCGATCTGATGGGAATCAATTATTATCACAGCAACCAATGGGAAATTCAGGGCGACAGCCTGTGGTGGCATCTTGACCATCCACGCCGCGCGCCCTTCTACACCCTCTTGAACCAGGTTTATCAGCGTTACCGCCGTCCCGTCCTGTTATCCGAAACGAGCCATGTTGGCAGCGGCCGCGGCGCATGGATAAAAGATGTGGCTCAGCAGCTCGCACTGGCTCAACAGCTTGGCGTCGATTTACGCGGCGTGTGCATCTACCCCATCGTTGATCGGCCCGACTGGGAGGAACCTCATCGATGGCACAAAAGCGGGTTATGGGAAGTCAACCTTAAAGAAAAAGAAGAAAAACGTTATCGGCGGGTCATTTCCGAAACTTATGCAATGGGCCTGCGTGATGCTCAGCGGCTCATCCAGCACGTTTCACATTCTTTTTCAACTCAAGTACCCCCTATCACTGAAGGAGCTCCAATGCAGACAATTATTGTTTTCTCACATCTTCGCTGGGATTTCGTATATCAGCGGCCACAGCATCTTCTGGCGCGGCTGGCTGAGCATTACAAGATTGTTTTCATTGAAGAGCCAATGTTTCATGAGCATGACAGCTTTCTTGAGACGTTGATGCCCGCACCTAACATCACCGTGCTCAAGCCGCACACGCCGGTGTCGGCCCGCGGTTTTCACGACGAACAATTGCCGCATCTGATCAAGCTCCTGCGTCAGTTTGTCAACATGGACGAAGCGCACATCGCATGGTTTTACACTCCGATGGCACTACCCCTGTTGCAGGAGCTCGATCCCTCCCTAGTCATTTATGACTGCATGGACGAGCTGGCCAGCTTCAAAAACCCGCCCAAGCAGATGCTGCAACGCGAAAACGCCCTGTTTAAAGTTGCCGACCTTGTATTTACCGGTGGCCCGAGCCTGTATGGCGCGAAGCGCGAACGCCACCACAACGTGCATTGCTTTCCGAGCAGCGTGGATGTCGTTCACTTCGAGCAGGCACGCGACCGCAATAACAGGCACCCGGCACACGACGATATACCGGGACCTCGACTCGGCTATTATGGCGTGATAGATGAGCGTATCGACACAGACCTGATCGCAAAAATTGCGGACGCCCACCCAAACTGGCAGATCGTTCTGGTCGGTCCGGTGGTAAAAATCGACCGCGCCTCCCTTCCGAAACGGCACAATATCCATTATCTCGGACAGCAGCCATACAAGGCGCTGCCGCACTTCCTGGCTGGGTGGAATGTTTGCCTGCTGCCATTCGCGTTGAACGAATCAACGCGGTTCATAAGCCCCACCAAAACACTGGAGTACATGGCGGCGGAACTGCCCATCGTCAGCACGCCCATTACCGATGTCGTGGATCTCTACGGCGACGTCGTAGCAATCGGGGCTACGCCGCAGGCTTTTATCAAAGCCTGCGAAGACGCTTTATTGACAACCCCCGAAGACTATCAACAGACCAGTGCGAAGATGCGACGGATGATTTCGGAGACGTCGTGGAATGCGACTGCGGAGAAAATGCACGAACTGATGCAGCAGACGAGCGCACAAAAGGATGAATCGCTCAATCAGTCCCAGTCGAGGTTCCAGGCCAATGCCCTCATGCGAGCCGAACCCCAATCGACGCCCTCCGAATATAAACAGTGCGTCATCATCGGTGCCGGTCCCACCGGTTTGAGCGCTGCATATCATCTCGACAAGAATACCCTTTTACTGGATAAGAATCCGGTCGTAGGGGGATGGTGCCGCTCCATTGAAGACAAAGGTTTTACCTTCGATCACGCCGGCCATATCATGTTTTCAAACGACGATTACGTCCAGAAGCTGTACAGGATACTGCTGGGTAACAACGTTCACTGGCAAAACCGCGAAGCCTGGGTATACAGCAAGGGAGTCCACACCCGCTATCCATTCCAAGGGGCGCTTTATGGCTTGCCGCCCAGTGTCATCAAGGAATGTATCGTCGGCGCGATGGAATCGCGTTACGGATCACTGAAAAAGCCGGATTCCAAGCAGGCAGCAGCCGACTGCTCGATCACCGACGGCGCGCCCACACCCTTATCCGACTGTTGCGCTGACGGGTCAGTGCCTGATGCGGGTAAAGCGAGCGTCCGCCAGGAACAATCCGGCGAGCCGAACAAGTCGGAGAATTTCGAGAATTTTATTTACAGGGTGTGGGGTGCGGGAATCGCCAAGCACTTCGCGATACCCTACAACCGGAAACTGTGGACCGTTCCGCTGACGGAGATGGAAACATCCTGGCTCGGGGGGCGTGTTCCGCTACCTGATCTGGAAGAAATCATCGAAGGAGCTCTCCAGCCTGTCGCTAAACCCATGGGCCCCAACGCGCGCTTCGGCTATCCTCTCCGCGGCGGCTTTCAGGCCATGATGTCCGGTTTTGTTCCCCATATCAAGGGATCCATCGAACTGGAGGCGGACGTGGCGAAGGTATCACCCGAACAGCATACGATCACTCTTCGTGACGGCCGCCGCTTTCGCTATGACCACCTGATCAGTACGATGCCGCTGCCCGAACTGATCCGGAAGATCGGTAACGAAGCGCCCCAAGCCATCAAGGACGCGGCCGCTGCTCTCCGCCATGTCTCCGTGAGGTGCGTGAATATCGGGGTTGGAAGGGAAAACATTTCCGACAAGCACTGGATTTATTATCCGGAGGATACGATATTCCACCGGATCTTTCTCCAGGGCAATGCGAGCCCGTCCTGCAACCCCCCGGGCGGATTCGGCCTCACCTGCGAGATATCCTATTCGCCTGCCAAGCCACTTCCTCTTGACGGGCAGAAGCTGATCGACCGATGCGTTGAAGACTGCATAAAGGTCGGCTTGCTGACTCGCGAAGACAAGATAATCACGACCAACCTCGTGGATATGCCCTACGCATACGTGGTGTATGACCACGCCCGGGCGCGCAGCGTGGAAACCGCCAAGAAGTGGTTGCTGGAGCACGATATCATCCTTTCGGGACGTTACAGCGAATGGGAATACTACAACTCGGATCACGCATTCCTGGCCGGGAAGAAAGCCGCAGATCTGGTCAAGCAATTGAGACCAAGGCAAAAAATCTCGGCAGCGGAATGAATTCTCTGTTCCGCAGATGATCATCGACGCCCACATCCACTGCTCTGGAGAAGAAAAGGCAGACGATGTCTTAAGAGCACTGGATTGGGCGGAAGTGGATAAAGCGGTACTCCTGGCTCCGTTCCTGACAGGGAATTATTCGTTACGGGACCGGGAGTCCCTGCAAGCGGCAAATCAATATCTCGCGGGACTGATTACGCATCATAAGGATCGCCTGATCGGCTTCGCAGTGATCAATCCCATGCTCGAAGGAGCCTCGGATGATCTGCTCCGTGCGCATGAACTGGGGCTTACCGGCCTGAAAATGGTACCTTCAGGCTGGTACCCTTATGATGATTGCGCGCATCGCATCTACGAGACCGCATCCGGCCTCAACATTCCAGTGCTTTTCCATAGCGGAATTTTTATCGACGGAAAATCAGGACGGTTCTGTCGTCCGGTATTCTTCGAAGCGATACGCGACCATCCCGGCCTGCGCGTCACCCTGGCCCACCTCGGATGGCCCTGGACGGACGAGGCGAATGCAGTGGGCGTGATTGATCTTATCAATGGTGTGCCACCCGACACGAGCCAGTTCCGCTTCGATATCTCGTTTGGGCCGCCGCCTGTCTACCGCCTCGACGTATTGAAAAAGGCGATTGCTGTCCTGACACCTGCTCTACTTCAGTTTGGAAGCGATGTATTTTTGCCTTGCCCGGGCGATCTGATCAAAAGCAGGATTGCAGATGTTTCCGCGCTGTTGAGCGATCTCGACGTAGACCGTCCCAGCCGTGAACGCATCATGGGAGGCACGGCAGCCGCCTGGTTAGGAGTCGACTAAGATGAAAATAATTTCGACTGCGGAACGTCCGATCAACCTGCTGGAGATTATCGGGGGGTCTACGATCGGCGGGACCGAAACTCATGTATTGCAACTGATCCAGAATCTTCCCCGGGATCTGTTCCATGTAACCTGCCTATGCGTTTCCGAAAGTCCTTTCACATCCCAATTGCGCGATCTGGGATGCGACGTGCATTTAACGCCCATGACCGACGAGACGGACTGGCAGTCCATTCAGCTCGGCGCAAGCCTCGTTCGGGCCAGCGCCATCGACGTCATCCATGCGCACCTTCCCAACGCGCACTTGCTGGCAGGCATGCTGAGCAGATTGACCGAGACACCTGCATTGGCCACTGTTCATGGTCGTTATCTGGGGATAAGAGATCTTGAAGTCCATAAATTGATGCATACGCATCTTTGCGTAGTCTGCAAGTCAGCCTATTTCCAGGGCCTGACGCTTGGCGTTCCGCCCAGCAAACTCCGCTTTATCCCAAACGGTGTTGACACACAGCTGTTCCGCCCCGGCCCTCGAAACGGCTATCTGCACTCCCAGCTCAAAATCCCCTCTGGTGCGCCGCTCGTTGGATTTGTGGGGCGCCTATCCCCGGAAAAAGGGCCGTCAAACTTTATTAAAATTGCCAGTATTGCCCATAATAAAATAAGGGACTGCCACTTTGTGCTGATTGGGGATGGCCCGCTCCGCCAAAAGATTGAGGAAGACATCGACAGCCTCGGGATGGAAAAATTTATTCACCTGGCGGGACTTCAAACCGACATGCGGGCAGTGTATGACTCCCTTGATCTTGTTGTTTCCACTTCACATTCAGAGGCCATGCCGCTCGCCATCCTCGAAGCAATGGCCTCGGGCCTCCCGGTCATCGCAACCAACGTAGGCGGAGTGATCGACTTGATCGAGGAGGGGCAGACGGGTCTACTGAACAGCGCTGATGACTTTGACGGCATTGCAAGACATATCGTCTTGCTGATGACTGAACAGTCCCTCAGAATGCGGATGGGCGCCAGCGCGCGAAAACGGATAGAAAAGAACTTTGAGCTCAGGAATATTGTGAGCCAGACATCCGAATTACTGAAGTCGCTCACCCAGACGGGGTACAGCGAACGAAGTATCGAGCACCTCTAAAAACGCTATCTAGGCAAGACGTTCGCCTGAACTGGCCATTGATTCGCTTTTGCGGTCGCCCATTGCTGCCGTACGGCTTTTACTTGGGGCCGGAGGGGTTTGATCAACAGGTTCTTCAAAGGCGAGCAAACCTTTTCGAGACCCATGGGTTTGAGAGTACACCCGCGTAAACTCGGCTCCGAGAAGAACGATTTGCGCGGAATAGTAAACCCATACCAGCAAGACCACAACGGAACCGGCCGCGCCAAAGCCAGAGCCTATGGCGCTCTTTCCTATATACATCCCGATAAGAAGCTTGCCTACAGAGAACAGCAGCGCTGTGACGATCGCTCCTGCCGCGACATCTCCCCAACTGATTTTGACCCGGGGCATCGATTTGTAAAGCAGGGCGAACACCGCAGATAGAAGTGCGAAGCTGAAAATGAAGTTGATGGGCGTGATAATCGCTTCCAGGTCTGAGAATCGCAGCGCCCACCACTTTCCCAATGCGGCCATCGCGGCGCTGAAAACGAGCGACACAATGAGCAGGAACCCGATCCCCAGTATGATTCCAATTGACAGCAGGCGGGTATGGATCCACCGCCATATGCTGTTTCCTTTTTTCTCCTTGCTCGGAGCGCGCCAGATCCGATCAAAGTCATCCTGGAGCTCGCCCAAGACGGTTGTCGCGCCGATCACGAGCAATGCAGTTCCAATAATCGTTCCGGCTATGCCCGCTGACGGCTTGCTGACACTTGCAAGCAACGTTTGTATTGCCTGAGCCCCTTGATCCCCCATCAGGCCCCGGAACTGATCGAAAATCTCTCCGCGTACCGCATCCTGACCGAAAATGAGCCCGGCGGTCGAGATGACGATCAACAAAAGCGGCGCGATGGAGAACAGAGTGTAGTAGGCAAGCGCCGCTCCCATGCTAGGAGCATAATCATCGAGCCATGACGCGAAAGTATCCTTGACCATGGACCAGACCTGTTTGAGATTCATATGGACCTCCTTTTTCAACGTTTGGCTTAGTCCCTAACGCTTCTTCATATGCAATCATAGTGAAAACGCGTTGAACGGTATGTACGTCGTACCACCGAATTCGTAAAACCTCGGTACAGCCGTTGCTTGAGCCTATTTGCCTTTCTCGGGTTGGAAGAGGATGAGATTAATGCTACGAACGGATGACTTTAGGGTTCTTCGGATTCATTGCGCTGCACCGATCCGGAGTCTTGGTTTGAATATCTGGT
>DASSHJ010000176.1:0-6728 GCA_035692965.1 Nitrosospira sp.
ACCGGTTCCTGCCAGTTCCAGCGCCGTGCCATGATCTACAGAGGTGCGAATGATAGGCAAGCCTAGGGTAACATTCACAGCTGTGCCGAAGCTTGCATGTTTCAGCACCGGAAGGCCTTGGTCGTGGTACATCGCGAAAATGCAGTCGTACTCCTTTAGCTTGGAAGGATTGAATAGCGTGTCGGCAGGCAGGGGGCCGACCAGATCCATTCCCTCGGCGCGTAGCCCGTCGAGGGTCGGGATAATGATATCGATCTCTTCTCTTCCAAGATGGCCCGATTCCCCGGCGTGGGGGTTGAGTCCGGCAACGGCAATGCGTGGATTGGGAACTCGAAACCATGCGATCAAATCGCGGTGAATGATCTTGAGCTTTTGTTCCAGCAGAGACTGGGTAATAGCGGCCGGAACATCCTTGAGCGGCAGGTGGGTAGTAGCGAGCGTGACTCTCATCCCACCTCCGGCGAGCATCATCACTGGCTTATTATTCGTTCGTTCCGCCAGGTATTCCGTGTGGCCAGTGAACGGTATCCCTGCATCATTAATAATGCCTTTATGTACCGGTCCGGTCACCAGAGCGCTGAACGCTCCGTTGCTACAACCTTCAACAGCGCGCTTTAAAGTATTGAGGACGTACGTGGCGTTGGAGGGATCAAGCTTTCCCGGAATTGCCGGCCTGGAGAGCGGCATATGCAGCACATGCAAGACCTGGGGGCTGCCTGATGCTTCCGGAAATGGGGGATAGTCCACCAGTTCAAGCGGAAGCCGCAGCAAACGGGCCCGTTCCCGCAGCAATCCGCGGTCTGCGATGACAACCAGATTGCATGGCAGATCGAGTTGGGCGATCTGCACGCACAGATCGGGCCCTATGCCGGCGGGGTCGCCGGGAGTGAGAGCAATTACCGGCCTTTTACTCAGTGGGAGACGTGATTCTTTATTGTGAGAACCGCTAATCTCAGCTTTCCTCAAGCCGATATTCGACGTACGCGCGGTCGCGCAACCGTTGCAGCCATTCCTGGAAGGCCGCGTCCGCCTTCCGGGAACGAATCGCCTGCCGTGCTGACTGGCGCTGGCGTTCCTTGCTCACATCCTGGGTACGGTGTTCGATGACCTGGATCAGGTGCCAGCCAAATGGCGTTTGAACGGGATCGCTGGTTTGGCCAGGTTTGAGCGTAGCCATCGCCTGTTCGAATTCCGGAACTGTATCGCCAGGGGAAACCCATCCAAGATCGCCGCCGGAAGGGGCGCTGGTGTCTTCCGAGTGAAGCTTGGCCAATTCCTCGAATTTGTTGCCCCCATGATCCAGTCGCTCCTTGAGTTCGAGGATGCGCCGCCGCGCGTCGGCTTCGGATGTCAGTTCGCTTATCTTGATAAGAATGTGACGAGCATGCGTCTGGTTTACCATGGTTGGCGCCGCACTCTCTTTCTTTCCCCGGCGGTCGACAAGCTTGAGGATATGGAGACCAGCCTGGGTCTGAATGACAGGCGTGATTTCTCCTGGCTTCATCGGTCCCAATATCTCCGCAAATTTTTTAGTCAGCTGAGCACCGGGACGCCAGTCCAGGAGTCCTCCTTCCATCGCATCCGGTGCTTCCGAGAATTCAGCGGCTACCCGCGCAAACTCTGCCCCATCTTTTAATTGGGCGAGGGCAGCGTCTGCCCGAAGCCTTTTTTCCGAGACTTGCGAGGGCGTCGCCTTCTCCGGCATTTGAATCAGGATATGGGAAATCCTGTACTCTTCATCCTGGTTCGGTGAACCCTCCTGGCTGTTGAGGAAGTTGTCCACTTCCCCTTCAGTTACATTCACCCGATTGCTGACTTCGCGTTCCTTCAGGCGTACGAGAATAATTTCGTCGCGGATCTCGTCCCTGAACCTGTTGAAACTGATTCCATCACGTTCCAGCGCGCTGTAGAACTCGGGTAATGACATGTTGTTCTGCTGGGCAATGCGGCGCAGAGTTTGATCAAGCTCCGTATCGCTTACTGTGAGGCCGGTTTCTTTCGCCAGCTGCAACTGGACCTGATTGAGAATAATGCGCTCCAGCAACTGCTTTTCGAGCACCGAGGAAGCGGGCGGCTGCACCCCCTGCTTCTGCAGTTGCCTCACCGTGGCCTTTAGCACCTCATCGAGTTCATGCCGGGTGACAACGGTTTCGTTCACAACCGCGACGATATGGTCTATGGTCTCGATGCCGCTGGTGGAGGCGATTTGCTGGGCGCTCGCAGTCCCCGCGGTCATCACCGCGAGCAGGACAATAAACCGCTCCAGAAATTTCTTGCTCATGCACATCAGCATTAGCAGAGATTCATGGGAATAAATTATTGCAGCCTGTGTTCGCCGCTTTGCGGGCCTTCGACAACACTGCTGCCCTGGCTGCCGGTTTTGGTATAGCCGGGTATACTGCGCTGCAATACTTGCAACGGATTCGATCCGATCTGCATCAAGCCATTGAGTTCAAGTTGTACGAATGCCGCCGTGGTCGATCTCTGGGTGGCGGTGATAAGATGCTGGAGCACGAATCTCAGCGACCAGCAGCAGGAATTATACTCAAGTCCTGCCAATCCTTCCAGAATTCTATGGTCCTGCAAAGAGTAATTTATGCGCGCCACGGTCTGCCATTTCTCCCCCCAGCGCCATTGACTCGACGCGTCGACCTGGTGCAGAACATCCCGAGTGAAGCGATAGCCAACATTAAGTACTTTGCCGGGCTCGGGCCGGTAACTCAGGCCCGACCGTACAACTTCACCGGTAAACCTTTGATGGTCAAACTGCATGCTGGCATCCGTGCTGATCGTCGGCGTCAAAAACCCTGAAACTGCAGCGATGACATCCGGCCGCCTAGGAATGGTATTGGGCTGATCCAGTGTTATCTGGCGGTCGATGAAGCTTATCTGTTGGCCCACGGCAAGACGCAGGCGCTCAATGCCCGTGCTGGACTGGATGAAGCGGGAGGTGAGCGCCACCGTGACCTGGTTCGCGTCATTGATACGATCGCTTCCGCTAAACCGGTTTTCGGTCAGCATCTGGGCGAAGCTGAAGTCAGTCTTGGCCGAGTCGAAATTGGGCAACTGACTCTGGTCCCGGAAGGGTACGTAAACGTAGAAGATGCGCGGCTCAAGAGTCTGGGTGAACTGTTCTCCCCGGAAAGAGGTGTTGCGGTCGAATGCAAGGCCGCTATCCACGCTGAAGATCGGCAAAGTCCGGGTCGGGCTTGCATCCGGGGTACCGTCTTCCAGGCTATACCGGGTGTGATGTATCCCCACCTTGGGTGTGATGTAACCAAATGCGCGGCGAATCGGATAACTGACGCTAGGGAAGAGTACGACTCGCTGGCCACTGACCAATGTAGGATGGGAAAAATTGCTCCAGCTCCCGAAGAAAGCCAGATCTGCCCCCAATACCCCGGGTTTGTTTACAGTCATTGTAAATTGAGGCAGACGCTTGTAGGGCTTCACAATCGATGCCAGCGGATCCTGGATTGTCTGGAATTGCTGGCCCATCGCGGTAACATTCAAGGTTCCCTCGTCTCCCAGGTTGCGGCCATAACCAACGATCGCCTGTTGTAGCAGGTTGGTTCGAGATGTGAGATTCAGGTTGACGCCCAGGTCGCGGAAGTAGGCGTCATCCGAGACGCGGTTGTAATCAAGGCGGGTCCAGAAGCCATGGGTCAGGTTCTGATCATGCCAGAATGACGTGCGCCAGCGGCTTTCCTTGGTAGCCAGGTCATAGGGCAATATATCGAGAAGCGCAACGCCACTCGATCGGTTGGTCAGATAACGAAACTCGTTATTTATCGCGACGCCGCGTTTGGACATCATCCTTGCAGAAATTGTTGCGTCATAATTTGGCGCGATGTTCCAGTAGAAGGGCACGGTAAGCTCCAGCCCGGTTCTGACGCTGGTGCCGTACAGAGGCGCGAGCAGCCCGGATTTTCGCTCCCCGCTATAGGCAAAATTCATCCACGGGGTATAGAGAATCGGGACATCCTTGAACGTGAGCTTGACGCCCTTGGCCGTACCCACCTTCTTCGAATTGTCGACTTCCATATCTGCGACCTGCAGGAGCCAGGAATCATCCCCGGCCGGACATGTCGTGTAGGTCGCGCCCTGGAGGCGGTACCTGTTCTCTCCCTCGAATAGCACTTTATCCGCATACCCGCGGCTGCTGGCATCCTTGAGCCGGTAGGTGGGCTGATCCAGTTCCCCGGTTTTGCTGGCCAGATTGAACTTGAGGCGCGAGCCCTCCAGTATGTCGCCCTGCTTTTCCAGGCGCACGCCGCCTTCGGCTTCCGCATCCTCGGTTGTTTCGTAATACTTCATGCGATCGGCGGTAATGAACTGTTCGCCGCTCGCCAGCTCCGCCTTTCCTATCGCCTCGATGTCTTTTCCGGGATGCCCCTGCAAACGCTCCGCAGCTACGAATACCGGCTTCGTTTTGGTGGGCTCGGCCTCCGGGCGGGGTGTGGCCAGCCGAGGGGCCGCTTCCGGCTCCGCCCTCCCATTCAGTCGCAGCTTGAAGTCGCTCTCCTGCTCGAAACGCCCAATGATCTGGTCCGTTTTGGTAACCGCGTACTGCTCGACAGCGGTTTGCTCGCCTGGAGGTTTTGCTGCGCCTGATTCTTGCGGAGCAGCCGCCGCCACTCCCGTGCGTGGGCGTGTCGTGGTGCGCAGGTTAGCTTCTCCTTCGTGCAGAGCATGTTCCTCCACCTTTTCACTCCCCCCTGCGAGAGGTGGAGTCTCTTTGTGGACAGTATCGCCAGCGGAAATTCCCTCTGCAGGTGCACTTTTTACCGCTGGGGATGTATAGTTCTGCGGTGCCGTCCGAACACCTTCCGGGGAACTCGGCTGGCGTTCCTGGGCAGAGGTAGCGGAAGTAGTCCCGCGCAGCCCGGTTTCGCCTTGCGCCTCGGTTTCATACTCATGCGCGCCCGGTATCGGCTGATTGTCAATGATCGCAGGCTTGTTGCCGTTGGCATTCTTCCCGCCAGGCGGGGCCGTGCGCTCATATTTGCTTTTCGAGTCAGGCGAAGGTGTTTCCGCACGCGCATCGCATGCCAGGCAAAACAACAGAACTGACCAGCAGGCAGGGCGGGAAAAGCGTGATTTCATGTAATGGTATTCATCCCCACGGGCCTGTCGCTATGGATGAATCGCCGTTTTCACAGTCAGATTTAATAATCTCGCATCCCAGCTATCGGAGCATGAGATCGCTCGCGGTAGTGAAATTGGTCTTGTGAAAACGGAGCTGCCCTGAGGTGGAGCTAACCGGTTAGCTGAGTCGACGCCGGAATTGACGAGCGGAAAACAAAAGCCGTAAGTGTAACAAAAAAACTGGCGAGACCACGGTTATCCTTGAGGTTTCTTTAAGCCGCATATAATCCAGCCCCCTGAATATCCTTGCTCTTGCTATACGGTAATTATTAACAGCTTTAATTGGGGGACATGAATTTGCACATTCATATTCTTGGCATCTGCGGTACTTTCATGGGAGGTATCGCCGTAATCGCCAGTGAGGCGGGTCACAAGGTGACCGGATGCGACGCAGCGGTTTACCCGCCAATGAGTGAGCAGTTGAGATCCCTGGGAATCGATCTGATCGAGGGTTACTCTTCGGAGCAAACCCAGCTGAATCCTGATCTGTATGTGATAGGTAACGTCGTAAGCCGTGGCAACCCTTTGATGGAGGAGGTTCTCAACTGTAACCTCCCCTATACTTCGGGTCCTCAGTGGTTGGCGGAGAATATATTGCGAAACAAGTGGGTGATGGCGGTAGCGGGGACCCACGGCAAGACGACGACAAGCTCCATGCTCGCATGGATACTGGATTACGCGGGGATGAAGCCGGGCTTCCTGATTGGCGGAATACCTGGCAATTTCGGGCTGTCGGCCAGGCTGGGAAAGACTCCCTTTTTTGTTATCGAGGCGGATGAATATGACACCGCCTTTTTCGATAAGCGCTCCAAGTTTATTCATTTCCGCCCCAGGACCGTAATACTTAATAATCTCGAATTCGATCACGCGGATATTTTTGCGGATCTTGCAGCGATTGAGCAGCAGTTTCACTACCTGATAAGGACGATTCCGGGAAACGGGCTTATTGTATGTAACGGCCGGGAGGAGAGCCTCGAACGTGTTCTGTGCAGAGGGCACTGGACCTCTGTTGAAAAGATTGGGGTAGGAGGCGGTTGGGAGGCTGAAACAACAACGGATCATCCTCTGGAGATCCTTTTCAGAGGGGAGCGGTTGGGCGCCTTGAACTGGAGCTTGCTTGGAGAACACAACCGGATGAACGGACTTGCCGCTATTGCCGCCGCCCGCCATGCGGGGGTGCCTGGGAGCGTTGCACTTGAAGCATTGGGGCAGTTCAGGAACGTGAAGCGGCGCATGGAGGTGCGCGGCGAGGTGAGAAAGGTCACGGTTTACGATGATTTCGCCCACCATCCCACTGCAATCCGCACAACTCTGGAAGGGGTGCGCGGCAAGGTGAAAGGGGCACGCATTATCGCCGTGCTGGAACCTCGTTCGAATACGATGAAAATGGGCGTCTGGAAGGATAGCCTGGGAGACAGCCTTTCCGAGGCCGATCTTGTATTCTGCTATTCGGCGAGCCTGGGCTGGGACGTAAGGAGCGCGATGGAGCCGCTCGGGTCAAAAGCGCTTATCCATGATAACCTGGAAACTTTAGTTGCCTCTATTGCCTTGGCCGCGCGCCCGCACGACCACATACTCAT
>DASSHJ010000177.1:0-33161 GCA_035692965.1 Nitrosospira sp.
GAAAATATGTCGAGTTGCTGCATGAGAATATGGAGTCAAAAGCGAGGAATCAAGAACGTTTGTTCTTATTATAGAGAACAATTGTTCTTAATTCAATTCAGCAAAGGAATATATCCTGCCCTTCCTGGGAGAGCAGTCAGCCCTGCTGCCACATAAAAAAAACGGCCATCAACGATGGCCGCCTCAAGATGAATCTACGGAACTTGATTAATGACGGGATGCCGTTTGTTGCGCGGGTGTCAACTGGTCTTTCCATTCAGGCGGTAGATGCCTGACCCAGGTATTGTAAACATTGGGAATACCCAGAACCCCTTGCCCGCCGTAACCCTCCAGGCTGGTGGTCGTATCATCCCTGGCGGTGCTGTGGTTGCTTACCAGTGAAATCCTGCCCGCAACCACCGCGTCTGATACGTTCCCATCATTGTTTGGATCGACATCCACCACGACAAGCTCGTTGGAGAACTTGCTGGTGACATAGGCATAGTATCCCCCGCCTTTCTTGGCTCCAAAATTGGCCCCATGGCAGCCTGGATCACAGGGGAGCATCTTGGCGATCTTGTCCGTAGCGGTATCGATTACGGTTATCGTCCCACCCATATTCGCAACCACTACCGCTTTTCCATCCGGAGAAACGGGTAGCTGGATGGGAAGCATTCCAACCGTTGCTTGTCCATCTCCATCGCGGTCTGCTATCGTACCGTCAATGGGGTTGTAATCAGCGATGAGATTGATGGTTTTCAACAAGGTCCCATTCTTGCTGAGCACGCTCACATTATGGTGCAACAGGTTGGCTGCATAGAATTTGCTTCCATCCGGCATCATGCTGATAGCGATGGGGTGAGCCCCGGGCGCAGACTCACCGACGGGCGTTCTCTCCAGGATGCTGCCATTCCCGTTGAGATTGTAAAAACCAACGTCATTCGTAAAGATGTTGGGCGTAACGACCAAGGCTTCGCCCCCCTCCACGCTGATCCAGTGTCCATGTGGATTTGTGGCCGGCTGACCGGATTTCTGCGTAGGCATCATCCGGACAACCTCCGTTTTTCCTACTGGAATCATGGATATCCCGTCCTCGCCATTGTTCGTGACAGTAATGTCGTCAGTGTCGGGACGCGTCATGACGTGAGCCGGGGCTTCGCCTACCTGGATGTTTTTGATCAGCGCTCCGGTTTTCTGGTTGATCATCGTCATCTTGTTATCAAACCACTGGGTCTGGAAGACGATTGACTGATCCCTGTTGGTCCACATGTTGTGTGGATTGTTCATGTTGATCTGGGGAAGAGCGATCTTGCGCACTGCTTTCCAGGTACTGGTGTCGATCACAGTAATCGTTCCGGGCTTTGTCTTGCCTGCCGTTTTCTCAAACTGTGTATCGACCCACACCTCTCCCACACCTTGGATAGCGGGAGGGATTGGAGGCGTTAGAGCGATATTGTTTCCATATCTGGCAACCAGAACATCCGAGAGGTTGACCGTGGCTCCGCCCGTAATCCGGACGGGAACGTTCGGGTAGGTTATATTCCAGTGTGCAGAGGAGGCAGGGTTCTGCCAATTATTGGGAGCAGTGGCGATAAAGAAGATGCTCAGCAGTCGGGTGGCCAGATCGCTGCTCGTGGGGAGATTCACGATCCCGGTAGCCAGGTTGATGGTTTCCCCAAGATCAAGCCCGTCGGTTGCCGGGTCATCCACGATCACCGCGCCAAACATGTAAGGATGTACCTTACAGGTGAAAACGTATAAACCGGGCGTCGTCAGCTTGACAATCCCGCCGCCCTTGTAGGCCCTGCTTTGGTCGAAAGGCATGGAGGCATGTTCGATATTCGCTGCGCCTTGCCCTCTTCTTTTGCCCTTGCCTTCATTGGAATGATGTCCGTTGGAATGATGTCCACTGGAAGGTAAGCCCGCCGCACTTGGCCAGAGCAGGCTGGTCATGGAGTGTACGGTGTTTGTCTCGGCCATGATGAAATTCACGCTGCTTCCGGGCGAAATGACTTCAAGGGAGCGCGTTCCCTTCGTGATATTGAAAATCGTTTCGCTGCGCGCACTCCGGAACCAGCTTCCCGGTTCGTCCGAAATTACGAAAGTAACCAGGCCGGGATCCTTGCTAGAGCTGCCGTAAATGGCGCCGTAGGGAGAAGCCCCTGCAATGCTGTTGCCCGGCCCCCTGTGCGAACCGTTGGCGGCATCAACCCTGAAGCTTCCGTGCATGCCCGCCTCCATGTGGGAAAAGACGTGGCAATGATACTGCCAGTGTCCCGGGCCTACGCCTGTTCCCGCTTTCACGGTAAAAGTATGGCTATCGGAACCGTTGGCGAGCAGCCTGACATCGATGGTGCTTTTGGCCCCCTGCTCCAGCCAGCGATGAGCATGGAGGTGGAAGGTGTGGCCAGGTCCTGCTGAAAGAACATGGAACCGGACGATATCCCCCTCGACTGCGCCGAAGGTCGGGTTGGTCCACAGCGGCGTTTGTGTTCCAGCCTCTGAGATTTCCGCACCCCAGAAGGTCGAGCCCACCATGAACAAAACGTACTGCTTGGCAAGATCTGCTGCCTTCACTGACGTAATGACGCCGTCGCCATTGACGTAGCTTTCCACTTTCCCGTCCGTTCCGTCGACCACAACGGCGCCGAACAGACCGAGCAGTTCCTGGCCATCGCCCAGATAGGCGTGCGCGCCGGTTTTGCTCGCGGTGAATGAAAAGCTTACTGTTCCGCCCGGCGCGGCTTTCGCGGCGCTGCCGTTTTTGAGACTCGGAACCCTGAGCCCGACTGGTTTACCAGTGTTGTTGGTCACCGACAGAGTGACAGTATCGCCTTGCTTCACGAAGAGAGTCGGTCCAGGAATAACGGCCTTGTCTTCCCCATTTCTCTTGTATCCCACCTGACCGTTAGGCAGCACTTCGGCGGACAGCGAGATGTTGTGAGCCGCCGCCTGAGCTGGAGGTGACGAAACAAGCGCAGCGGCAAAGAGCGTCAAGGCCGCTGATATTGAAGCGATCGCTTTCTGTCCATGAAAGATGTTGCTCATATGTTCATCCTTTTGAGTATTGGGCAGTTAGTGGCCGTGGTGAGCTGCAGTAACGCTGAAACTGCCTCCCACGCCCATCAGTTTGCGTGAAAAGTTGGCGTTGACGTAGCGCGCGCTGTTCAACGCCTTGATCGTAAAAACGTGTTTCTCAAGTGGCCCGATATTTTTTTCTCGTATCAGGTTGCTCGTCCCGGGATCTATCCAGTGATAATCCCTGAGCTGAAAACGGTTCAAGTAAGTGCCCATGGCGATGATATGGAACCGGACGTCGTCGCCCCTGCCAGCGGTAAGGTGAGGGTTGTCTCCCAGGGCCTTTTGCTTGTGGCTATGGCCGTCAATTTCCATTCCCCAGAATGAGTCGTCGCTGAGGTAAAGCACAAAGTCTTTTTTAATGCTGCGAACCGGCACGCTTGTGATGTTTTCACCATGTGCGGCAGGCACGGAGCCGGAGGCCGGGTTGACGATGATTGCACCGTAAAGCCCCCTGTCTTCGGAACCGTTGTGCGTTTCATAGTTGTGGTCGTGGTACGGCCAGGTGCCGGCTGTGCCGGGCGCGACATCCCAGAGGTAGGTATAGAAGCGTCCGCCGTGATCCGGATAGGCACCTTCATCTTCAATTCTGTTGATAACCTTGAGAGAGCCGTCGCTCAAGATTTTGTAATGCACCCCATGCACATGGACGCTGACCTGCTGATCCGGGGTCACGGTAATGCCGTTGCGGATGGTCAGGCGAACCTTGTCACCCTCGGTGAGCACAATTGTGGGCCCTGGTATGGTGGGCCCAGGACTGTACCTGGAAGTAACATTTTCCCCATCCACCAGATGCTCAATCATCTGGTAGGCAAGCAATCCATCCGCCGTTTGTTCAGCGATCATTTCGATGCGATGATCCGCAGCAACGGCGTGCGCTGAAAGAAAAGATCCCAGGAGAAGAGCGAATGGGATGATCAGCTTGGTATGAAAGGATTTAAGCTGGGGTGAGCCCGCGAAGAAGGGCGGCTTGCTGGAAGCAAAAAATTTGCTTACATCGGAATGATGTTGACACTTCATGCCAGGAAGGCTCCTTTAAATTGAAATTGCCCAGGTTTGAGCTAAAACGGCAGAACGCCGGTTTATCAAGGTTGAAACATGCCTCCGACTGCGGGAAGAGGATAAGAATGTTTTTCCTCAAACCGAATCACGAGGTGGCGGGATTATGATTGAAGAGACTTTAAAGACCGCGGGAGGGTTGTACCTTTTTGATTACTTTGATGTACTACTCTTTTTTATCAATTTTGGTACATCTGAACCAATACGGGCAGGAACGCGGAAGAAAGTCCTGCTAAATTCCTATAAAACAAAAGCCTGATATGCGGGGAAGCCAGGGAAAGCCGGAGCAGAGCCAGCTTGGGGGAAAACGGAAATTGAGGGCGTTTAGCCGCCGTTGGATCGGGCAGGCAGCAGATCAGGGTCGCTTATGAGATGCTGGTGAACCTTTGCAAACATGAATAGATCAAAGCGGTTTGTGATTTCCAGCTTGCTGAAAATCGAGGTGAGATGGTTGCGCAACGTTTGTTCGCTGATACAAAGCTTCTGAGCTATTTTCTTGTTCGAGGCACCTGCTTCGTTTGCGAAGACGCAGACGATGGTGCGCTCCTTGCGAGTGAGGGTCGTAATTTTTTTGGTGATCAGATCAGCCGGTTTCTGGCCAGCGCGTACGAAATCAACAAACACGCGTCCAATTGTGCAACGGTCGAGCCATAGTTCGCCTGCATGAACTTTTTCGATGGCTTTGACGATCGTTTGAGTCGGTTCCTCCTTGTAAACCACGCCGCGCGCTCCGCTTAGCACAGCTTTATCAACGTCAGCCTGATTGTGGGCTTCCGTATAAATGATAATATTGATTTGCCTTTCTCTTAATAAGTCGGAAATAACATCTACACCCCTTTCCTTTCCGAGATGAAGGCCGAGCAAAACGACATCGGGGTCCGTTTCCCTGCTCAACCGAAGGGCGTCGGGACGATTGGAGGCCTTGCCGACAATTTCCATACGGGGGGACTCGGCATTCAGGAGTTTCTCCAGTCCCCAGAGAACGATTTGATGGCTGTTGACGAGTAGTATGCGGATGGACATGACATCGTGCGAGCAGTTCTACTACTCTTTTAGATCAGTATAAGCGGGTTGCAGGTTGTCTGCCAGAAACGGATAGGTGCCGACAGTAGACCGATACATGTGCATTATAGGCAGATGCTCATTTTTTAGGCAATTGTAAATTTTCTATCCTTTTGCGGATCGTCCATGGATACGGCTTGCGGCATTTGTAATAAGCTAATATGATTTGTAGGGTTTTTCTGACCAAATTTTCAGGTTAATATTCACGCCAAGTCTTATCGTAACCTTCTGTCATACGGCGAACTTTCGCTCGGCCCCGCAAGGAATCCTGAAATCGAGATGAAGTACGAGCATATCAACAACCGCTCCAAAGCGGAGTCAGGATTTACGTTGCTTGAACTCCTCGTCGTGATGGTAATCATTGGGTTGCTGGCCGGTTATGTCGCGCCAAAATACTTCTCCCAGGTCGGCAAATCAGAAGTCAAGGTAGCCCAGGCGCAGCTTGATTCACTGGGAAAAGCGCTGGATCAATACAGGCTGGATACGGGGCATTATCCAGCAACCGAACAAGGGCTGGGTGCGCTGATGACCCGGCCGACAAACGAACCAAGGTGGCAAGGGCCCTACCTCAAAAAAGCGGCGCCCCCTGATCCATGGGGGCGTCCGTACGCCTATAAGTATCCGGGGGAACATTCGGAGTATGACTTGTATTCTTACGGAAAGGATGGCCAGCCCGGCGGAAACGGCGAAGCGGCGGATATCACAAACTGGTAGGTTGCGATGCGCTACGAGGTAAAAGCTGTGCTGGCCAGGCGAGGCACAGTGCTTTTACAGCTCGATGCTCAAAGCGAGGAGGAGGCTCGTCTTCAGGTCACCGCACAGGGTGGAAGGGTCTTAAACGTCCGGCGGAGATTTTCCGGCTGGGCATCAAAACAGAAAGTGCGTTTTCCGCTGGCGCACTTCAGCCATGAATTGCTATCGCTTCTGGTGGCAGGTCTCAGTCTGGTTGAAGCGATAGAAACCTTGGCTGACAAGGAGCAGGACGTGGGAGTCCGCCAGATCATCCAGGGGTTGCTTGCGCGCCTCTACGAAGGTGTCACGCTCTCCAAGGCGCTGGAGTCATTCCCGCAGGCATTTCCTCCGCTTTATGTGGCGACGGCAAGGGCAAGCGAGCGCACTGGGGACTTGCCTGAAGCATTGACGCGCTTTATAACTTATCAGACCCAGATGGACCTGGTTCGCAAAAAGCTCATCGGCGCATCCATTTACCCCGTTCTCCTCCTGACCATCGGCCTGCTGGTTGCTTTATTTCTTCTCGTTTTCGTAGTGCCCAAGTTCAGCGCCATCTATGAAGATGCTGGGGGAGATTTGCCGTGGCTTTCCATGCTCCTGATCAGATGGGGGCATCTTGTCCAGGAGCATGGGTGGCAACTGGCGGGGATGGTTGGCGTTTTACTCATCATTATCATTTACGGGGTGCAACAGCCTGTGTTCCGGACGTGGGCTTCGGCGCAGTTGTGGAAAATTCCCGCGGTAGGGGAACGGATGAAAGTTTATCAGCTCGCGCGTTTTTACCGGACGTTGGGGATGCTGTTGCGCGGCGGCATACCGGTGGTAAAGGCCCTCGAGATGGTGAGCGGTTTGCTGCAAGCGCACTTCCGCCCCCGAGTTCACGCCGCCGCGGCTCTTATTCGCGAGGGCAAGACCATCTCGAGCGCGATGCAGGCCGAGGGCCTTACTACCCCTGTAGGAAGCCGCATGCTCCGTGTGGGGGAAAGAACCGGACATATGGGTGAAATGATGGAACGCATCGGAAGTTTTCATGATGAGGAAATAGCCCGCTGGGTCGAGTGGGCAACCAAATTGATCGAACCATTGCTGATGGCGATCATCGGGGGCGTAATCGGGGGAATCATCATCCTGATGTACATGCCGATATTCCAGCTTGCGGGGAGTGTGGGGTGAGCCAGTTGCTTGAATCGGAGCCGACACCTCCAGCAATGCCCGAAATGGATGTGGATCAGCTTCTGGAGATCCGCAGGGCAGCTTCTGCCCGGGAAGTTCCAGTTATAAGATACCTGGAGGAAGTATCCGGGTGGACGCCTGACCGAACACTTTCAGAGCTTGGCCGGTTACTGCGGATGCCTGCGCTGACGATGGAAGGATTGCGGTCGCTCGAAACAGCATTTGAAAAACTGCCATTTAACGAGGCAATCACACAGGAATGCGCACTATTCCGGAGTGGCGAGCAATATGTACTGGCTGTCGGCAATCCTTTTCTCCCGAATTTAAGAGCGTGGGCGGATGACCGGATTGATGTTCCAGCAGCCTGGCATCTCGTTCATCCATCCGATCTGGCTGCTTTTTTCACGAAGCAAGAGCAGTCTATGCGGGCCATGGATAGCGTGCTTCCGGGAGCGCAACAGCGTTCCCAACAGGTGGGCGAAGAAAACCTCTCGATCAAGTCCATTAACGAAGGGACGAGCCAGGTCGTGAGGTTGGTTCACTCCACGCTCTATGACGCGCATAAATCACAGGCAAGTGATATTCATCTGGAGATGGTGACAGGTGCTCTATCGATCAAATACAGGATCGACGGCGTGCTGAGCAGTATCGGGGTGGTGCAGGGTGCCGACCTTGCCGAACAGGTCATTTCACGGATCAAGGTAATGTCTGACCTGGATATTGCCGAGCGTCGCGTGCCGCAGGATGGGCGCTTCAAAATTTCCATTCAAGGCCGGGAGATCGATTTCCGCGTCTCGATCATGCCCAGCAGTTTGGGCGAGGATGCAGTGTTGCGTATTCTTGACCGGCAGGCGCTGGCAGACCATGTCGAAGGCTTGAAGCTCGACCATCTGGGGTTCGACGCGCCTACCATGTCCAGCCTGAGGCGCTTGAGTTCCGAACCATACGGCATGCTGCTGGTGACCGGACCAACGGGGAGCGGCAAGACAACGACGCTTTACGCAGCAATTTCCGAGGTCAACCACGGCTATGACAAGATTATCACGATTGAAGACCCAATCGAGTATCAGTTGCCCGGCGTGCTGCAGATACCCGTCAACGAAAAAAAAGGACTCACGTTTGTCCGCGGTTTGCGCTCTATCCTGCGTCATGATCCGGACAAGATCATGGTTGGCGAAATCCGTGATCCTGAAACGGCGCAAATCGCCATACAAGCAGCTCTGACCGGACACCTGGTATTCACGACAGTGCATGCGAACAACGTCTTCGATGTGATCGGGCGTTTTTCGCATATGGGAGTCGATCCCTACAGTTTCGTGTCCGCTTTGAATGGAATCGCTGCACAACGGCTGGTTCGCCTGCTTTGCATCCATTGCGCGGTGGAAGAACTGCCGGAAGAGCGTCTTGTTGCAGAGTCGGGGATCAGTCCGGAGCGTGCACGTACGTTCAGGTTCCGAACGGGCAAAGGCTGCGGGCAGTGCCGGGGAAGCGGTTACCGGGGGAGAAATGCAATAGCTGAGATGCTGGTTCTTAATGATGAAATCAGGGAACTTATCGTCGCAAAGGAACCCATACGCCGAATCAAGGAAGCGGCGAGACGAAACGGAACACGCTTTCTACGGGAAGCGGCGCTTGAGATGGTAAAGGCAGGGCAAACAAGTCTACAGGAGGCCAATCGTGTCACTATCGTGGCGTGACCGGTTACAGATTTTTTTCGCCCCTGGGCAAGTGTCCATTACGCGTTTCCCTAAAGGGTTGCATTACAGGGCGCCGAAAAACGGCAGGCTGAACTATAGCTGGCCGAAATCAAAGGCTTTGACTACCATTTCAGCCGTATGCCACGAGAAGCCGGGGAAGGTGCTTTGGGCCTCTCCTCTTGAAGAGCTCGAGCGATGTCTCGACGGAGTTCGGGGCGCAGAGGCCGTTATCACGATTTCAAACCACTTTGTCCGATATTCGGTTCTGCCTGCTCAGAAAGATATTACGAATCCTGCCGAACTGAATACTTATGCTGAATTCCATATGCGGGAGGTGTTTGGAGAACGAGTGGCCGCCTGGATTCTCAGTGTAGGCGCCTGGGATCCCTGCTACGGAGGAGTATGCGCGGCTGTTGATCGCGAACTGTTCGAGCAACTTGATGAACTTGCCACCCGCTGCAAAGTGAGGCTGCAATACATAGAGCCGTACCTGACAAGCGCGTTCGATGGTTTCCGGAAGCGCTTCCTAGATGCACGGTCATGGTTTGCAGTGGTGGAAGAGGGACGCCTATGCCTGGTGTTGCTTGAGGACGGAGCCTGGCGGCACATCAGAAATCGCAGGATAGCGCATGATATCAACGACGAGTTGCTGGCAGCTCTCGACCAGGAAGCTATACTTTTTCCAGGAAGCAAGGGAGTTGCCGGAACGGTTTACCTGCTGGCACCCGCGTACCCGGAATTGATCCTGCCGGAGGGTTGCGGTTGGCGAATCATTTGGCTGCAGGCTGGTCCTATGGCCGCGCCCTCGAACGTGCGAGCTCTTCCCGGTCCTGATGAGGCATCGACATGCGCAGCCTCAGGCTGAAATTCCCGGATGATGGAGGCGAAGCCCGTGGAGGCGGCTATGTATTACTCGTGCTTGGCTTGGCAGTGCTTGCCGGAGTGCTGTATCAGTTCAACCAGGCCATGAACGAAGTAGCGTACTGGGATTTGCGGATTGCCAGCATGGACCGGCGAGTAGAACGCAAATCTGCTCCTGCCGCTGCCGCTGCCCGTATCAATGAGACGCCTGAAACGAAGCGGGAAATCAGAAAAGCAAACGCGCTTTTGAATGAGCTTGACCTCCCTTGGGAGGCTTTATTTGACGCCATTGAATACGCCTCAAACCATGATGTGGCGCTGCTGTCGTTTCAGCCCGATCCTTCCAGCCGCAAAATGCGTATCGGCGGAGAAGCAAAAAACATTGGCGCAATGCTCGAATTCGTCGGTGCACTGGAACGGGAACCCTCTCTCAAGGATGCTCACCTCCTGAGGTACGAAATCAAGCGGGATGATCCCTATCGTCCGGTTACTTTCTCCCTTACCGCAACATGGGGATGAACATAACGCCCGATGTTTTATCTAATACGCTGCTACGGATACGCTGGCAGGCGGAGCGGCTGGGGAATCCCGGAAAAATCGGCCTGGGCCTGCTTGTCTTTTCGGCGGTTTTTTTCATTGCTGCGGTGCTGCCCAGGCAGGAGGAATCCAGCGCGCTGAGAATCAAGGCGGATGAAATGCAGGCGCGGTTGAGATCAAAACCCTCAGAGAAAGAGGGCGATACCGCCCCAAAGGTTGTTTATGGCAATCAAGCATTGAAAGTTTTTTACGCTTTTTTCCCAAATATTGACTCAACGCCTTTCTGGATTGGAGAAGTGGTCAAGGCCGCAGCGCAACATGGTATCGAGCTGAGTGGTACCGACTATCGTATGGAGCGGGAAAAGGACATAAAGCTTGCGCGTTACGAAATGGTATTACCGGTTCGGGGGCAATATGCACAGGTTCGCGGCTTCGTCGCCGATGCATTACGGGCGGTTCCGGCCATGTCCCTTGCGGACGTTGCCATAAAGCGCGAGGGCGTCGAATCCGACCTGCTGGATGCGAACCTGAAATTCAATCTCTACCTGAGTGAAGGCAAAAATTGAAACGGGGCCAGCCACAAGGACATGGACGCGTAATGTGGCTGAGCGGCGCGCTAGTCGCAACGCTCCTTGCTGCCCAATGGGTGAGCGGCGAAGAAGGAGGAACGGATGCGGATCAGGCTGCGCGAGAAGAAGCTCCGGCAGCCGAAACACGCGCACCAAAAGCCAGAACGGCGAGTGAGACGCCCCGGGAAGTAGTGGAACCTGAAGGGCTGGAGATCGAGCGTCTCGAGCGCAGGAAATTCAACGCGCAAGCAGGGGATATCTTCCGGCAGCAATCCTGGGCACCGCCGCCGCCTCTACCTGACCCCGATAATCCACCGCCTCCACCACCGCCGCCTCCGTTGCAGTTCAAGTACCTTGGCAAAATCATAGATGGGGATGAAATTCGTGTATTTCTCGCCCTTGCCGAGCGTAATTACATCGTGAAGCCGGGAGAGAATATCAATAGCCAATACAGGATGGAAGAAGTGAACGAGAACTCCATTACGTTCACTTACCTTCCGCTTAACGCAAAGCAGGCGCTTTCCACAATCGGCGGGACTGCGCCAGAAAGCTTTTGATGAGACTTCAAAAGTATATCCTCATCGCCTCGGTAATGCTGGCGTTCGCCGGATGCGCGACGAAGAACACGGCGCTGATCGAGGGGAACCGGCTGATTTCTGAAGGCAACCTGGATATGGGACTCGCGAGCCTGGAACAGGCAGCGCGCGAAAAGCCGCATGACCTTCAAATCCGTGCCGTACTCGCCCGCCAGCGTGATGCGGTAACCGCTCGTTTGCTGTTTGAAGCAGATACTGCGCGATCATCGGGTGATCTTGACCTGGCCGAGCAAAAATACCGGCATGTGCTTCGGTTGGTCCCCAGGAACGAACGCGCTCAGGCGGGAATGGAGACTCTGGATGCCGACCGCCGTCACCTGGCGCTGGTAAAAAACGCGCAGGAGCTGATGGAACGCAATGAATATACGGCGGCGGAACCGCTGATTCGCCAAGTTCTCCAGGAGAATCCATTGCAGCCTGCTGCCCGCCAGCTCATGCAGAAGATCACCGAGATGGAATCGGAACTGGACAGGGTCGGGCCTGTACTGAAAACCGCCTTTACAAAACCGGTAACCCTCGAGTTTCGCGACGCCGGCCTGAAATCAGTTTTTGAAATCATTGCCCGCACGGCTGGATTGAATTTTGTATTCGACAAGGACGTCAAGCAGGACACCAAAACGACCATTTTTGTGAAGGATGCAAGGGTGGAGGATATATTCAAGCTTCTGCTCCTGACCAATCAACTCACCCACAAAGTCCTTAACGAGAATTCAGTCCTGATCTATCCCAACACGCCGCCCAAGCAGAAGGAATACCAGGATTTGATGGTACGCAGCTTCTTTGTGACGTATACCGACGTAAAGCAGATGGTCGCCATGGTCAAGGGCCTGGTCAAGACCAAGGACGTGCATATCGACGAGAAGCTGAATCTTTTTGTGATGAAGGACACTCCCGAGGCAATACGCCTGGTTGCGCGCATGGTCGCCCTGAACGACGTTGCGGATCCTGAAGTCATGCTTGAGGTGGAGGTCCTGGAAATCGGCCGTAATCGCCTGCTTAATCTCGGCCTGCAGTATCCGGACAATATCAGGGTAAATATGCTTGCGGCTGGAGCTGCCCTTACGGGCGGCGCCATCACACCTCCTGGGACTTTCAATATTAGCAGTGAAGGAGTCAATGGAAGCGGGTCGAACCTTGACCGGCTCACCGGGTTCATCACCAACCCTGCCATGATCATCAATCTCAAGCAACAGGATGGCATCGTCAACACCCTTGCGAATCCTCGAATTCGGGTGAAGAACCGTGAGAAAGCGAAAATACACATCGGTGACAAGGTGCCTGTCGTAACTACCACTGCCACGGCCAACGTCGGCGTTGCATCATCGGTCAGCTACCTCGATGTAGGGCTCAAGGTAGATGTCGAATCCACGATTTCGCTGAAGGACGACGTCTCGATGAAAATCAACCTGGAAGTCAGCACTATCGTGAAAGAGGTGCAACTGCCCAACAGTGGAATCGCTTACCAGGTCGGTACCCGAAACGCATCGACTACGCTTGCGTTGAAGGATGGGGAAACGCAGGTATTGGCAGGACTGATCAGCGACGATGAGCGCGCAACGCTTGCCAAAGTCCCCGGGCTTGGAGATCTGCCCTGGGTGGGCAAACTGTTCACGAACCAGAATTTGACCCGGAACAAGACTGAAATTGCATTGCTGATAACCCCGCGCATTATCCGGAACATCCCCCGTCCGTCGAGGGCATCCACCGAGCTTCATTTTGGAACGGAAAATAATGTGGGGGTGGTTCCGGTCAGTATTGGCAAAACGCCTGCCCGTTCGCTCGGAATTTCGCCGTCTTCTTCAGGTGGAAGTGCCGGGGGCATGGGGATTCCCATGCCCGGGAACGAATCTCCCCCGGGACAATTGGCTGCTTCTCCAAGGCCGGACTCTCCTACGGTAACCATAGCAGCCCCGGAACAGGCGCTGGCAGGGAAAGAGTTTGGGGTCAGCGTCAATCTATCGGGTGCTGAGTCATTGCCTTCAGGCGAAGTGGAGCTGAATTACGATCCTACTGCCCTTGAGTTGCTCGATGGCGGCGAGAAGTCGGGTAGCCGGACAGTGAAGGTGAGCAAGGGTGGCGGTAGCGTGGAATTGCGGTTCCAGGTGGTTGCCCAGAAGCCTGGCACCACTCAGGTTGCAGTCAGGAACGTCGCATTCCGGGATGAATCCGGGAATCCCATTCCCGCGCAGGTTGTGTTACCGCCTGTCGCCAGCATCGATATCCGTTGATCCATGCCAAAAAGATGGTGGGGAGCAAACCGGGCGAAAGGCGCACAGGAAGGATTTACCCTGATCGAAATGACCATCGTGGTGGCGATCATGGCTATTCTGGCTTCTTCGGCTGTGCCACTGTATGAGTTGACAGCCAAGCGTGAAAAAGAACAGGAACTGCGGCTCGCGCTAAGGCAAATCCGGGAAGCGCTTGATGCGTACAAGCGTGCGGTCAACGAAGGCAGGATCGCCAAGCAGGCGGAAAAAAAATCGGATTATCCCGTGAAATTGGAAGACCTGGTGGATGGGGTTCCCGATGCGAAGGATCCGGGAAAACGCAAGATCTACTTCCTGCGCCGGCTGCCTCGAGACCCGATGTCGGAGGATCGTTCGTTATCTGCTGCTGAAACCTGGGGAAAACGCTCGTACGAAAGCCCCCCCGACAATCCACAACCAGGCGATGACGTTTTTGATATTTATTCACGCTCGCAGGTGATCGGCCTGAACGGCATTCCTTATGATAAGTGGTAGGAACTTGCGTCACCGGCTCCCTTGCGGGATAGGCAAGCGGGATATCGGAAGAACCGTTCTGCTGCCTGCAGCGCGATCCAGCGGGGGCTTCACGCTGGTTGAATTATTGGTTGTCATGGCTATTATCGCGACTCTCTTAAGCATTGTCGCCCCCCGATATTTCAATTCGCTGGATCGCTCCAGGGAAACTGTGCTGAGGCAGGATCTCAACATCATGCGGGACGCGATCGACAAGTTCAATAGCGATACCGGCAAATATCCCGCCGACCTGGCTGAACTTGTGGAAAAACGATACCTTCGGGCGATTCCCGTGGATCCTTTGACCGAGAGTTCCGAAACGTGGGTTGCAGTTCCGCCTCCCAATGCTGATTCAGGTATTTATGACGTGCGTAGCGGCTCGTCTGCCGAGGCGAAGGACGGCACCTCATATGCGGACTGGTAGAAGTGGCAAGCGTGGAAGGAGTCATGCCGAACGGCAGGGAAAGGGAAAAGGGGTTCACCTATATCTGGATGATGTTTACAGTGGCAGCGATAGGCTTGACACTGGCTGCTGCAGGACAGTCATGGCGCACACAGGCTCAAAGGGAGAAAGAAAAGGAACTTATTTTTGCGGGAGATCAGTTAAGAAGGGCGATCGGCTCGTACTACGAAAGCTCACCCGGGGCCAAGCGTTTTCCACCTTCCCTGGAAAAACTGCTTCTGGACGACCGCTTTCCGTTCGTCAAACGGCATTTGCGCAAGGTCTTTGCTGACCCTCTGACAGGAAAATTTGAGTGGGGACTTATCACGCAACCGGGGGTCGGAATCATGGGCGTGCACAGCCTTTCAACCGGAAAGCCGCTCAAGCGGGCAAATTTTCACGAACGCTACACTGACTTCGAAAAAGCGGAAACCTACAAAGACTGGAAATTTATCTATTCTCCCGGAGATCCTGAGCTTGCTACACCGCAGGTACAGGGCCGGCCGGTGCCGGAAGCACCGCCTCCGGGGGGCCAGCGGCGAGGCGCGGGAGCCCAGCCTCCCGCACCCCAGGGGCCGTCAGCTGGGCCCGCGATGCAGCCTGGACAATTTCCTGGATTTCCCGAGTCAAATCCAACCCCTGACGCAGTTCCCGACCAAGACGATTCCGATCCTGATTCACTTGAGCCGGGGTCTGTCTCATCGCGGATGCGGGACATGCCGTAGTTGTTTTTTAGCGGGCCGTAGAGCTGTTAGTACAGCCACCCGGCGGGAAGCCGTATCTTGCCTTTAGCTCATGCGCTGTAGGTAAAAGCAGTTTCCCCGTAATCCATTCGCCATCCCTTATTTCTTGCCCATGCCTGCGTGAGCAAGGGATAATAGAGGTTATTTGCTGCGAAACCCTTCAAGCATGGGTTAACCTCGTGTTCATGATTTCGCCTATCGGCCACGAACTCAAGTATGCTGTTGATGATCGACAACTACGATTCCTTCACCTATAACCTCGTACAGTATTTTGGCGAACTGGGTGAAGAAGTAATCGTATTTCGTAATGATGAGATCAGTCTCGACGATATCAAGCGGCTGAAGCCCGCGCGCATTGTCATTTCTCCTGGCCCATGCACGCCGAGTAAAGCGGGAATTTCCGTTCCATTAATCGGACATTTTCACCGCGACCTTCCCATATTAGGCGTATGCCTGGGACATCAAAGCATAGGGCAGGCCTTCGGGGGGAGGATCATTCATGCTGGAGAAATCATGCACGGGAAGACCTCCCCCGTGTTCCATAATGGCCGGGGCTTGTTCCGCAGCTTGCCGGATCCGTTCAACGCTACCCGCTATCACTCGCTCGTGATCGAACGTCAAAGCCTCCCCGATTGCCTGGAGATTACGGCATGGACAGGGGATGGGGAAATCATGGGAATACGCCACAAAACCCTGCCCATCGAAGGCGTCCAGTTCCACCCTGAATCCATCCTTACCGACCATGGCCACAGCCTGCTCGCCAACTTCCTCGGAAGGTGAGAAAAAAGATGCACCAGAAGCAGAGCAGTACATCGAAAACGTCATGAAGCCGCAGGAAGCGCTGACCCGTATTGTCGAGCGGGACGAAATTTTGCACGACGAAATGCTCTCGCTCATGCGCCAGATCATGCGAGGCGAACTGTCGCCTGCGTTGATCGCAGCAATCGTGTTCGGTCTTAGGGTAAAAGGGGAGACCATCGGTGAAATCGCAGCGGCGGCACAGGTACTTCGGGAATTTGCCTTGCCCCTTGAGGTGGGGGATCTGGATAATCTGGTCGACACCTGCGGTACAGGAGGCGATTCAGCCAATACATTTAATATTTCCACGACCGCGGCTTTTGTTGCGGCAGCAGCTGGCGCTCGAGTTGCGAAGCACGGGGGGCGATCCGTTTCGAGCAGGTCGGGGAGCGCTGATGTGCTCGAGGCGCTTGGCATCAATCTCGATCGGACGCCGCGCGAGATAGCGGAGGATATTACGGAAATAGGCCTGGGCTTCATGTTCGCACCTAACTTTCACAGCGCCATGAAACATGCGGCTCCCGTCCGACGAGACCTCGGCATTCGAACTCTATTTAATATTCTTGGCCCGCTCACCAATCCAGCGGGAGCAAGGAATCAACTATTGGGCGTGTTTCACCCTGATCTCACCGGCACGCTCGCGCGGGTGCTTCAGCGATTGGGCAGCCGCCATGTCATGGTGGTCCATGGCGGAAGTGGTAACGTGGGGCTCGATGAGATTACCGTAGCTGGCGAAACGTGTGTCAGCGAACTCAGGGATGGAGAGGTTTTTGAATACAGGATAAAGCCGGAAGATTTCGGATTGAAATCAGCTCCAATTGAGGCAATTCAAGTCAGCGAGCCTCTTGAGTCCAGGCAGATGATGAGGGCGGTGCTTGATAATCGCCCAGGCCCTGCGCTGGATGTCGTCTTGCTGAATGCGGGGGCAGCCATCTATGTGGGGGGCGTGGCAGAGTCCCTGCAAGAAGGTGTGGAACGGGCTCGAACGACGATAGAAAGCGGGGCAGCTGAAGCGAAATTGAGGGAAGCCGTCGCATTCTCGAACAGGCGTGGGACTTCAGCCAATGGGTGATATTCTGCAGGACATCCTGACGGTAAAGTTTAATGAGATCGCTGTGGCAAAGGCGATAAAACCATTGGCTACGGTGATGCGCGAGGCGGAGCAGGCGCCACAGCCGCGGGATTTTTCCGGTGCGCTGCGCGTTAAAATCGCCGCCAGGCGGCCCGCGGTCATTGCCGAGATAAAAAAAGCGAGCCCTAGCAAAGGGCTGTTGCGGGAGCATTTTGATCCTGGCGCTATCGCCGCGAGTTATGCGCTTCATGGCGCAGCCTGTCTATCCGTGCTTACGGACGAGCAATTTTTTCAAGGCAGTCCCGACTATCTGAAGCAGGCAAGAAATGCATGCAGCGTCCCGGTCCTTCGAAAGGACTTTTTAATAGAGGAATATCAGGTATTGCAGTCTCGAGCAATGGGGGCAGACTGCATCCTGCTCATCGTGGCCGCCTTTGGCCTGCTCCCCCCCCCCTCAGACGCTAAACTGCGCTCGGAGAAGATCGTGGGCAGCATGCGAAAGCTGGAGAGGCTTTCTCATTCGCTGGGAATGGCGGTGCTGGTCGAAGCGCACGACGCTGCAGAGCTCGAGATTGCGCTGGAGCTCGATTCCCCTCTGATAGGAATCAACAATCGTAATTTGCGCACTTTCACGACCACTCTTGATACTACCTTAACCGTGCTCGATCAGGTTCCACCCGATCGTATCGTGATCACGGAGAGCGGCCTCCGGAGCCCAGCAGATATCGCGCTAATGCGCAACAACAATGTCCACGCCTTTTTGATTGGAGAGGCTTTCATGCGATCAGACGACCCTGGGGTCGAACTCGCCCGGATGTTTGGATAAGACCTCGAAAATATGGATAAATTTGCGGCGTCAAGGATCGATCGGCAGGGAAAAAACCGCGAAGGTTCGATTTGGTAACAGTTCAAGGCGACTTTGTTGCAAAAAAGCAACAAACGGTCCGACGATCTGAGGAAAGTCTCTTTATTTCCTTGCTAGGTGTTGCCGCGTTAGGCACAATCTCTCAACCCTCTCATCGTGAGAGGTCCAGGCAGCGGGATTTACTCCACCGAATAGGGTCGGTGCGAGGCCCCACCGTTTCAACTTTAAAGGAGATTTTCCACATGAAAAAGAAACTGATTGCACTGGCGGTTGCCAGTGCACTCGCGGCCCCGGTGGTTGCATCCGCTCAGGGGACCAACGTCACTATCTTTGGGCGGGCACAGGCCGAATACAGCCTGGTCGATTTTTCTACTCAACATAGCCAAGGAAGCATCAACGACAACGCCCGTTCTTCGCGTTGGGGTCTACATATTACCGAGGATCTGGGCAACGGGTTCAAGGCCAACGCCCGCCTGGAATTCGGCCTCAATACCGGCGCCGGTTCCGCGCTTACGCCGCGGGAACAATGGGTCGGGCTTTCCAGCAACCAGTGGGGTGATGTCAAGTTTGGCCGCGTGCAGTCCCCCTTCAAGGACTTTGCCGGAGGCATGACGATCGACCCATTTGCATATACGACTCTCCAAGCTAACGGTGCGGGCGGTACCATGTCTGGTGGCGCCAATGGTCTCGGCTCGGGCGCGAACGGTTTCGTGAACAGTGCGATCCGTCTTGATTCGGCCAACATCGCGGGCTTCTCCTTCGCCGCCATATTCATGCCTGGCGATGCCAATTCCCTCAATCCGCTCAACTCCGGCAGCATCGCATCGAGCTTCCTTCCCGGTGGTCTCGGCAGCCAAGGCAATACGGGTGGCCGCAATGGTGATTTCGATGGCCAGGCCGCCGGTAAGTACCATGTCGATTTCATGGGCATGGGGCTTGACGTATTCGGCGGCTACTCGCGCGACAATGCCAACCACTGGCAGAAAGCGATTGGCCTGAAGACTGAAGAAGTATGGCGGGTTGGAGCTGCCTGGACCTGGGAAAACCTGAAGTTTGCGGGCCAATATGAGCAGATCAATAACGCAATTGGTTCTGCAACCTGTACCACCGCCGCTTCGCTGACCGCAAATCCGCTTGACGCCGCGTCGCAAGGCCCAACGGGACTGGCTACCGGACAATGTAACTCTGCCATGAACTGGGGCGGAGACGGAAACATCTGGCACGCGATGGGTAGCTACAGATGGGGTAATACTACTTTCGTGGCTCAAGGCGGTATGACGCACGCTAACGGTACAACGGGCAATGGCGCTATTGCGGGCGCCGCCAAACGTGCAGCAGACAGCTTCACGGTCGGCGTCATTCACAACCTGAGCAAACGCACCAGCGTTTTTGGTGGCTATCAGCACGTCTATGTGAGGAATAGCAACGGTTCAGGGGCAAACGACTTGCCCGCCTCCGGCGATACGGCCAGCACCAACGGGGCAGGCGGGCTCAGCTATGCTGCGCCGGCGTATGCAAGCGGAAATCGTGCGACCTACACGATCGGTATCCGTCACAACTTCTAGTAGAAACAAGGAAATTTAAAATGGGGCGCCTGGCGCCCCATTTTTTTGCTCTACCATGACATTGAAGCAAGCAGGGTGATATCAAACTGCACAGGCCGAAGCGAGCCGAATATCGCAATCTCCCTTGAGAACTTACTTGGGCGCTTTATCGGTTCCGGAGGCTGCTGCCGGACGTAGCTCTTTGATTCAATGTGCTTAACCTTGAAATGTTTGTGTGTTTAGTTTGTAAAACATCCGTGGTACCATACAAGCCCATTCAGCAACACAACAATATGGAGCGGTTTTAGACCGCACCCCTCAACAGTTTATTTGAAGTTTTTTGGAGAGTCGTCATGGGAGTTCCTTTACGTCAACAGTTGGCTGTAGCCGGTTATCTGCTCAAGCAAAAATTGAAAGGCGTCAAAAAATATCCTATGGTTCTGATGCTGGAACCCCTGTTCCGCTGTAACCTGGCTTGTGCGGGATGCGGCAAGATTGATTATCCCGACGAGATTCTGGACAAACGCCTTTCGTATGATGAGTGCATGCAAGCGGTGGACGAATGCGGCGCCCCAATGGTATCGATTCCTGGAGGCGAGCCTCTCATACACAAGGAAATGCCGGAGATCGTTACTGGCATTGTCGCACGAAAAAAATATGTCTATCTGTGCACTAACGCACTCTTGTTAAAGAAGAAGATCGATGACTATACGCCGTCTCCCTATCTGACTTTCTCGATCCACCTGGATGGATTGAAGGAACGGCACGACGCTTCCGTGTGTCAGGATGGCGTTTTCGACCGGGCGGTTGAAGCCATCAAGGTCGCGGTAGCGAAAGGATTCCGCGTTACCGTCAACTGCACTTTATTTCAGGGTGAAACGCCGGAAGATGTGGCCGAGTTTCTGGATTATGCAATGGAACTGGGAATCGAAGGCGCGACCATAGCACCAGGGTTCAGCTATGAGCGGGCGCCAAGACAGGATATCTTCATCAAGGGTAAGGATACCAAGAATCTTTTCAGAGATATCTTCAAGATCGGAAAGACCCGCAACTGGAAGTTGAATCACTCGACACTCTATCTCGATTTTCTTGCCGGCAACCAGAATTATCAATGCACCCCTTGGGGAAACCCTACCCGCAACATCTTCGGTTGGCAAAAACCCTGTTATTTATTAACCGATGAAGGTTATGCGGCAAGTTTTCAGGAATTGCTGGATGACACCCCCTGGGAAAAGTATGGCAACAGCAGCAACCCGAAATGCGCGCAGTGCATGGCACATTGCGGCTATGAAGCGACTGCTGTTGAAGACGCCCTGCAGCACCCCTTGAAAGCTCTGATCACCTCGATTAGAGGGCCGAAAACGACAGGTCCCATGGTGGCCGAACCGACCCCAAAATGGGCAACCGAGCAGCTTAAGCCGCGAAAGACGATCGGTGGAATTCCGGTAAAGATAGAACGATAAGCTATACTCAATCTAAGCATTTTGGCTCAGGAATGAGCTAAATGACGAGTCCCGGTCGAAATGCTTGAAGTGAGCCTGATATAAGCGCCCCGGACAGTTCGTTCGGGGCCACTTCGTTCATAGGCATTTTGACGAAATGCTCGATTTGGGAATGGATTTGTTTTGCTAGAGCAATTAATCCGCAATGGCTATTCGGATCGGGAGGCATTGAGACCTGTTGCCCCGGGAGCGCTTCCCGGGAGGCGGCTAGCTAGTTTCGCATGAATTCGTATCGCAGTAGTCACCCAGGCCCTGGGTGCTAAAACCAAGGCGTAAACAGGTTCTCAATATGAATGTCGTGCGTACAATCAAGTCTTTCATCTTCCAGATCTTCGCAGCCAGCCTGTTGATTGCGCCGGTTTATTCCTCTTGGGCTCAATCTCAGTCGGCAGGGGATCCGGAGCAGGTGGTGCATACTCTCCACGAGGCACTTATCAAAGCAATGCGGGAGGGAGAAAAACTAGGCTACCAAGGGCGATTTAATCTGCTCGCTCCAGTCGTGGATAAGACTCATGATCTCGACTTCATCGCCCGCACCACTCTGGGGGCGAACTGGACGCAACTGGATGCAGAGCAGAAGCGCACTTTCTCTGAGATCTTCCGCAAACTGAGTATTGGCACTTACGCGGGCTGGTTCAAAAGCTATAGCGGCGAACGTTTCGAATTTATTGAGAGCCAGCCTATGCCGCGGGATCAGGTCATGGTGCGCAGCAAGCTCATCCAGTCTGATGGTGAAGTCGTGCGATTCGATTATATTTTGCGGCAGGGCAAGGATGGCTGGCGCATCATCAACATTCTGGCGGACGGTGTCAGCGATCTTGCACTCAAACGCGTTGAATACCGCGCAATCCTTCAACGCGACGGGTTTTCCACCCTCATCGATATGCTCAAGAAAAAGCTTGCCCTCACCGAGCAAGGCTGAAAAACCGCCCCGCTGTATGGGCAGTTGATCGCCCAAGCCGTTCTATCCCCAAGGATGACCCCTTCCAACAAGGCTTCCGACAGCCGTACCTACTACCTCTTCGCGCGCTGGGCGACCGGGTGCTATAGCCACGCCCGCTGGGTGCTCATCCTTACCTTGATGCTCGCCGCTGCATGCGGCATCTATATCTGGCGGGATCTTGGCATGAATACCGACACCACGGACATGCTCTCAAAGGACCTCCCGTTTCGCGTCAACCTGAAGCACTATAACGAAACGTTTCCGCAGGACATGGATACGATGCTCGTCGTCCTGGAGGCGCCCACACCCGAGCAGGCCCAAGTATCCACCAAGCGTCTCACAGCGCTGCTCAAGAGAGATGCGTTCAATTTCTTTGATGTTTATTCATCCGACGTCGACGATTTTTTTTCCCGGAACGCACTACTATACGAAAGCGTCCCAGAACTCGCGCGTATCACCGATCGCCTGGCGGCTGCCCAGCCGCTCATTGCCCATATTGCGCGCAATCCGAGCCTTCGGGCTTTCGCCGATGTAATCAGCGGAGCAGTGAACGAGTTGCGGACCGGGCGAGACATGGAACTACGGTCGGTATTAGGCGGAGTGTCGGCAACCCTTGATGCGCGCCTCTCCGGCTCACCTCGAGAGCTCTCGTGGCAATCCCTCTTTCAGGGTGAGCCGCAAAAACAAAAATACCGGGACTTCATCGTAGTCAAGCCGAGGCTGGATTATTCGCAAATGTTTCCCGCAGAACAGTCCATTTCGGCACTTCGCGCCGCAGCAAAGGATATTGGCATTACCGAAAACAGCCCTGTCCAGTTACGCATAACCGGAGAGGTTGCTTTAGCCGATGACGAGCTGAATGCTTCGTTACGCGGCATGGAAGCAGCAGGAGTCATCACCTTTGTCCTCGTCGGGATCGTGCTTTATTTCGCCATGCGCGCCGGAGGGCTGATCCTGAACGTCCTGGTATGCCTGACGTTAGGGCTGATCCTCACGGCCGCGTTTGCGACGGCGGCGGTTGGCCATTTGAACCTTATCTCCATCGCATTCGCGGTTTTATATATCGGCCTGGGGGCTGATTTCGCCATTCATTTCCTGCTGCGCTACCGGGAAACCCTGGAAAATGGAGCGGGCCCTCAGGCAGCCGTGCACATATCAGGGGGAGAGGCAGGTGCTGCGCTCACCGCTTGCACGATCACCAACGCCATTGGGTTTTATGCATTCATGCCCACAGATTACCGAGGCGTAGCTGAATTGGGAATCATCTCTGGGACCGGCATGATTATCAGCCTGCTGGTCACCCTTACGGTAGGCCCCGCATTGCTTCGCTATCTTCCAGGAAGGCTGCCTGCAAAATCTGCGAAAAAGAAGAGTCCGATCGGACGGGTGCTTGAACTGTCACTAAAGTGGCACAAGGCAACATATGCGGTTACCCTTGCGGCCGCCGTCGGCGCCGTCGCCCTCCTGCCGCAAGTCAGGTTTGATTACAACCTTTTGAACCTCCAGGACCAAAAGGGGGAGGCGATAAGAACCTTTCGAGAACTTCTCGCAGAGACGGACCAGTCACCATGGCATGCGGTTGCTTTAGCAAGTAGCCGCTCTGAGGCAGACATCCTTGCGCAGCGCCTGGCTCAGCTTCCGGAGGTCAGCAAAGTTGTTAACCTGACCGATTTTGTGCCAAGGGAGCAGGCGGAGAAACTTCCCCTGATCGAGGAAATGGCGCTTACGATGGGTCCCATCACCATATCTAGCGGAAAGCGCGCGGCGGATGATGCGCCTGCTGATCAGCTGAAGTCGCTTGAAAAGCTCGCAAGCACCCTGGATCGGTTCATTGCCGACCGTCCTGATCACCCCGCCGCTCAGCCGGCACGTCGCCTCAGATCATCTCTCGACAAATTGCTTGCTCAATTGAATTCCTCCAGTGCGGATGAAAAACAGAATCTGTTGAGCGCGGTGGAGGATGATCTTCTCGCGGCTCTGCCCATTGCGTTGCGCAATTTACAGACTGCTACAGAAGCTGCTCCTTTCAACGAGCAAACGCTTCCCGAATCTTTAAGACAACGGTGGCGCAGCCAGGCGGGAGAGTACCGGCTTGCAATCTATCCGGCTGAAGATCTTAACGATAATGACGCGTTACGACGCTATGTTCGCGCGGTACAAGGCGTGGCGCCGGACGCGACGGGCGCGCCAATGGTTAGCCTTGAAGCAGGCGAAGCTGTCGTACGCGCATTCGCCCAGGCTTTTATGCTGGCCCTTGCGGGCATCGTGGTAGCACTGATGATTGTATTACGAAGCATCAAGTACACCGTGCTCGTGCTGATTCCGTTACTATTATCCAGCCTTTTTACAGCTGCGTTTACTGTCCTGCTGAACGTACCCTTCAATTTTGCAAATATTATTGCCTTGCCACTGCTGCTTGGCCTTGGAATCGACAGCAGCCTTCACATGGTTCACAGAAGCCTTAACCATGAGCTTGTCAGTGAGGTGCTGATTCACACCAGCACCGCTCGCGCAATTTTTTACAGCGCCCTCACGGCTCTGGTTGATTTCGCCAGTCTTATGCTTTCCTCTCACCGAGGAACCGCCAGCATGGGAATACTACTAACGGTTGGTCTGGCTTTCACCTTGATCTGTACGCTCGTCATACTTCCGGTATTGCTTAACGCTCCAACTCGCACCCCCATCGGAGTGCCTCGTACAGCTGGACGCAAAGATGCGGGGTGATGGAAAAATTTTGGTACTTCGAGGCCTGGAAGCTCTAATGGAACAGCCGATAAAGTGTGGGCGAATCCAACAATTATTGTTTATAATTCGCACCTTGAGACCACTCATCAGATCGGGGAAATTGAAAGAACTGAATAATCTGTCTCAACAAAGCCCAATCGGCTTACTCCTACCCACATGAAGTGTATCGCGACAGTCTCTTTATTGCTTGTATGCACGTTTCTGGCAACGGGTTGCGCAACCATGCGCCCGAGCGAGGGGAGCGCGGAAACCGGTAAATCGGAAGCCGACGAGCAGATCGATCCCAACGAGGAAACCAACCGCAAGTTTTACGAATTTACCGACATGATCGACCGGAATGTAGTAGCCCCGGTAGCGGATGTTTACATAAAGTACGTCCCTGGTCCCATGCAGCGATCCATCGGGAATTTTTACGACAATCTTGCTTATCCGAATGTTATTCTCAACGACTTTTTGCAGGGGAAAGTACGACAGGGATTTGAGGATAGCCTGCGTTTCGTGGTGAACTCGACCGCAGGCGCAGCGGGGCTTTTTGACGTGGCAACTCCACTGGGCCTGCCTCAACATGATGAAGACTTTGGTCAAACGCTGGGCGTATGGGGAGTGGGAACGGGTTCGTATCTTTTCGTTCCGTTGATTGGGCCAAGCAGTTATCGGGACGCACCAGGCCTTCCTGTAAGCCTTTTCACTAACGTCCTGTTTTATGCCGGAACATTTGCCAGCGGCGCGTTTACAGCCCCGATAACGGTACTCAGCATTATCGACAGGCGCGCCCGACTGGCCGGGCCAATGCGTGTTCGCGACCAAGCGGCATTGGATCCATATCTTTTTGTCCGCGAAGGTTTTTTGCAGCAGCGCAAACACCTGATCTACGACGGTGACCCACCTCCCGAAAGCTTTGATGAAGCAATCGAGGAGGAGCTATCGGACGAGCAGGCAAATGGAAAAACCCGGAAGGCAAACTGACCCTGTTTCCGGGGATTGTTTCTTCATATGAAAAACGAGAAGGAGTTCATCTTTCTTCCCGCAACTCAATGGATGACGTTTTGTATGAGCGAGAGGACTGGCTGGTTAACTTGCTTGAGGGGGCAAGGTAAATAGAAATGAAAAGATCAAAAACTGTAGCAAGGTTGGTTCCGAACGATCGATTCACGAGTTCGACAAACACGAAGACCAACAGGACGTCGCCGGAAGATGGGTTGGCCTCAGCACGAAAGGCACTGCTGTCCTTGCAAAAGGATGACGGTCACTGGTGCTTTCCCTTGGAGGCTGATTGCACGATTCCGTCCGAGTACGTTCTGATGATGCATTTCATGGATGATGTGGACGTTGCTCTCGAGCGAAGAATTGCCCAATTCATCCGCGAAAAACAGGATGCGGGGCATGGCGGGTGGTCCCTTTATTTTGGGGGTGACTTTGATTTGAGCTGTACCATCAAGTCGTATTATGCCCTTAAAATTGTTGGAGACTCTCCCGACGCCCCCCATATGGCGCGGGCAAGGGCCGCTATTCTGAGCCACGGTGGAGCTGCCCGCGCCAATGTATTTACCCGCCTGATGCTCGCCATGTTCGGCCAGATTCCCTGGCGCGGCGTTCCGTTCGTGCCGGTGGAAATCATGTTGCTGCCCAAATGGTTCCCGTTTCATTTGAGCAAGGTTTCCTACTGGTCACGCGCTGTGACCGTGCCACTATCAATTTTATGTAGCCTGAAGGCGCGTGCAGTAAATCCCCGTAACGTCGGAATACGCGAACTGTTTACGGTCCCCCCTGAGGAGGAGCGGGACTATTTTCCAACCCGAACCCGCCTCAACCGGCTGCTCCTGATGTTGGAACGCACGGGGGCGTACTTCGAACCCTTTATTCCTGGCCCCCTGCGGCGGCTTGCGCTTCGTCGGGCGGAACAGTGGACAATCGAGCGTTTGAACGGAGAGTGTGGGTTGGGAGCGATTTTTCCAGCCATCGTCAACGCATACGAAGCGCTGGCCCTGCTTGGATATCCTTACGAACACCCTTACCGGGAGCAATGCCGGCGGGCCCTCCTTGGACTCGTGATTGAAGAGGGTGAGCGGGCGTGGGTACAGCCCTGCACCTCGCCGGTCTGGGACACGGTGCTCGCATCCCTTGCCTTGCAGGAAGACCCCGAGGTGGATAAGAAAGCGGTAGCGCGCGCTCTCGATTGGCTGATTCCCAACCAGGTGCTGGACGCGCCTGCCGATTGGAAGGATGAGCACCCGGGGCTGGCAGGTGGTGGATGGGCGTTCCAATATGCCAATCCCCATTACCCTGATCTGGATGACACGGCGGCTGCTGCCTGGGCGCTATACCAGGGAGACCCCGAAGCTTATCGGGAGAGCCTGGTTCGCGCAGCGGACTGGCTGGCTGGAATGCAATCTAGAAATGGCGGTTTTGCAGCTTTTGACAGCGACAATACCTATTACTACCTCAATGAGATTCCTTTTGCGGACCATGGAGCCCTGCTCGACCCGCCCACAAGCGATGTGACAGCGCGTTGCGCCGGCTTTCTGGCTTTGTACGGCGAGTCCAGGCACAAGCAGAACGTGGAGAGAGGACTGGAGTTCCTTTTCCGCGACCAGGAGCCGAGCGGCGCCTGGTTTGGACGCTGGGGCAGCAATTATATTTATGGTACCTGGTCAGTACTGGAGGGCTTGCGTCTCATTGGCCTGGATACCGGCCACTTCGCTATCCGCCGAGCTGTACAGTGGCTTAAGTCGGTACAACGTGATGACGGTGGCTGGGGGGAAAGCAACTACACGTACTCCGCGCCGGAACAAGCCGGGCGGTTCCACTGCAGCACAGCGTTCCAGACTGCCTGGGCAGTACTCGCGCTCATGGCAGCTGGCGAGGGGCGTAGCCACGAAGTGCGCCGTGGAATAGAATACTTGTTGTACGAACAGAGCGAAGATGGCTTATGGGACGATCAATGGTTCACGGCTCCCGGCTTCCCAAAGGTTTTCTACCTCAAATACCACGGGTATAACAAATATTTTCCGGTATGGGCTCTGGCGAGGTTTAACGCGATAAACCGGAAAATATCGGGGTGAGGGAAATAGGTATTGTCACGGCAATGCGCATGGAGGCGCGCTGCATAACACGCAGGCGCCTGCCTTTCAATAAAAGAGTGGTTTTGGGCGAACGCACGGCGATATGGCTTTGCGGAATGGGTAACGAGGCGGCCCGCAAAGCTGCCGAGGGGCTTAAAGCAAGTGGCGCTTCGGCCTTGGTGAGTTTTGGGTTTGCAGGAGCACTGGATTCCAATTTGCGCCCGGGAGATCTCGTGCTGCCTGATACCATTCATGGGCGGCAATCCCTGCCCGTGGACCCGGGCTGGAGATCTCGCCTGCGTAAATGCCTTCCCGCTTCACTGAATGTTCTCAGTGGAGTGCTGGCTACAAGCGATATAGTGCTGTGTTCTGCAAACGCCAAGCGCGAGTTTGGCCGCGCTACGGGCGCCTGCGCAGTCGATATGGAAAGTGGTCCTGTGGCGGAGGCAGCAGCGGTTGCCCGAATCCCCTTCCTGGCTGTGCGCGTTATCTCGGACGCAGTTGAATTTTCGCCGCCACCTGTTTTGCTGAACGCTATCCGCCCCGACGGCGGAGCGGATCTGTCGCGGCTGCTACCTTTGCTGTTGCGCGGCGCCGTAACGCCGTCAACCCTGCTCAGGCTCGCGAAGGAGTCACGCGTCGCCTGCGCCACCTTGTCCAGTGTAGCCAGGCACGCTGAAGCCGAGCTGGGAATCGCCTGACAACCTTCCCTGAAAACCTTCCCTATCTGTAGGTGGTTCCACTGGCTGTCCTGCGACTTTTCCATTTCCACGTAAAACTTGTTCCCGCATTCCGTAACGAGTAAAATATCGCCCTTTCGCATCAGGCATTTAATGGAGAGCACATGCCAGTAACAACGGATCAAAAAGCGCAAGTGGTGCGCGAGTATCAACGAGCCGCCGGAGATACGGGTTCTCCCGAAGTACAAGTTGCATTACTGACGGCGAGAATCAATGACTTGGCGAATCACTTCAAGGCGCACGTGAAGGATCATCATTCGCGCCGTGGCCTGCTGCGCATGGTAAGCAGGCGTCGCAAGCTGCTCGATTACTTGAAACAAAGCAGCGCAGACCGATATCGCGCACTTATTGAGCGCCTTGGCTTACGGAAGTAGAAATATCTATTGCCCTTCAGCGGAGCTGTCAGCACAGCAAGCAGAAATCCATTCGATCGGACTGTTTAGCCAAGCTCTCAGTCTCACTCCTGCTTTTGGCCGAGACATACGAATGCTTATTGAAAAGGGTATTAATTGAATTCGATAAAGAAAACCATTTCATATGGGGCTCATCAGCTTACATTTGAAACCGGAGAGATCGCAAGGCAGGCCCACGGAGCAGTAATGGTATCGCTGGATGATACCGTTGTCCTGGTTACTGTCGTGGGTGCGAAGACTGCGAAGCAGGGTCAGGATTTCTTCCCGCTGACCGTGGATTACCAGGAGCGTACCTACGCGGCGGGCAAGATTCCCGGAAGCTTCTTCAAGCGCGAAGGCCGTCCGTCTGAAAAGGAAATCCTGACCTCCCGCCTCATCGATCGCCCGATCCGCCCGCTGTTCCCCGAAAATTTCTACAACGAAGTACAAATTGTCGCAACGGTCCTGTCGTCTGATAGCGAAGTTGACGCCGACATACCTGCAATGCTTGGAGCGTCTGCCGCGCTCGTTCTTTCGGGTATACCGTTTGCGGGCCCCATCGGTTCCGCCCGCGTCGCGTACATAAATGGCGAATACGTTCTGAATCCTACTACGAGTGAGCTTAGGCAAACGCAACTTAACCTCGTCGTTGCCGGAACGCAGCGGGCTGTTCTGATGGTGGAATCCGAGGCTTCCGAATTATCGGAAGACGTCATGCTGGGCGCAATCACCTACGGCCATCAACAAATGCAGTCTGCGATCGATGCCATTAATTCGCTCGCTGATGAAGCAGGAGTCACGGCGTGGGATTGGGTACCTCCCCAGAGAGACACCGAACTCGCCACCCGGATTGCAGAGCTTGCGGAAGCAGATCTGCGTGCTGCTTTTCACATGAAGCAGAAACAGGCGCGTTCCGAAGCCATAGATAGTATCTGGACAAAAGTTTTCCATGAACTTAGTGTTGACGCCGAGGGTGGACCGGATGCTCAGGCTGTAAAAGAAGCCTGTTTTGCGCTGGAATCAAGAATCGTGCGCTCTCAAATTCTCGATGGCGAGCCGCGCATCGACGGACGAGATACGCGCACGGTTCGTCCTATTACGATACGCCATGGCTTGCTGCCACGCACGCACGGGTCGGCGCTTTTTACCCGTGGAGAAACTCAAGCATTGGTCGTGGCTACGCTCGGCACAGGACGAGACGAGCAGAAAATTGATGCGCTGCAAGGAGACTACTCCGAGCGCTTCATGCTTCACTATAACATGCCGGCCTATGCCACAGGAGAAACGGGCCGGGTAGGCACGCCGAAGCGCCGTGAAATCGGGCATGGACGTCTTGCCAAGCGAGCCCTCGTTGCCGTACTGCCTACTCCCGAGGAGTTTGGTTATTCGATGAGGGTGGTGTCTGAAATTACCGAATCGAACGGCTCGAGTTCCATGGCCTCCGTTTGCGGCGGATGCCTTGCACTGATGGATGCCGGAGTGCCTTTGAAAGCGCATGTGGCAGGTATTGCCATGGGCCTTATTAAAGAAGGTAACCGGTTTGCCGTCCTGACTGATATTCTCGGCGACGAGGATCATCTGGGTGATATGGATTTCAAAGTGGCGGGGACGGAGGCCGGCATCACTGCGCTCCAGATGGATATCAAAATCCAGGGAATCACTAAAGAGATTTTACATGCAGCCTTGATTCAGGCGAAAGAAGGACGCATGCATATCCTCAAGATCATGAAGGATGCGTTGCCGGTTACTCGGTCGGATATTTCCGAACATGCTCCCCGCATAATCAAGATAAAGATCAATCCGGAGAAAATACGCGATGTAATCGGAAAAGGCGGGGCGGTAATTCGCGCTCTGACCGAGGAAACGGGCACCACGATCGACATTACCGACGACGGTACTGTCATGATTGCATGTGTCAATGCCGAAGGCGGAGAGCTGGCAAAAAAGCGCATCGAAGACATTACTGCAGAGGTCGAAGTCGGCCGGGTCTATGATGGAACAGTTTTAAAACTGCTCGACTTCGGGGCAATTGTCAGCGTCCTGCCGGGCAAGGATGGCTTGCTGCATATCTCGCAAATTGCGAACGAGCGGGTCAATAACGTGGCTGATCATTTGAAGGAGGGCCAGGTCGTCCGGGTAAAAGTTCTCGAAGCCGATGATAAGGGGCGGCTGCGACTGAGCATGAAAGCCGTGAATGCGGAGACGGCGGACGATACTGCTTCCTAGCTTGCTCCATAGCGAAAACGTTAAAAAACCCCGGCCTCACAACCGGGGTTTCTTTTTTGATGGAACTAGAGTGTTACTGCCGTTATGTCACTGCCACTTCACTCAAGGAGAAGGCTGAGAACGGTGAAGGAGGTGTAAGGGAGTTTAAGGTCCTTTGACTATTTGAGTCTTTGGACTATTTGGCCACCTGCTTCTCCCTTATTTCATCAAGCGTCTTGCAGTCTATGCATAGTGTGGCCGTAGGACGAGCTTCCAGCCGTTTAAGGCCAATTTCCACGCCACAGCTTTCGCAGTAACCGTAATCGCCGGTATCTATTTTTGCAATTGTCTCCTCAATTTTTTTGATCAGCTTGCGCTCGCGATCCCGGTTTCTCAGTTCCAGCGCCATGTCGGACTCCTGGCTCGCTCGGTCATTAGGATCGGCAAAAATTGTCGCCTCATCCTGCATGGTATGCACGGTGCGATCAATGTCGTGCCCCAACTCAACTTTAATGCCTTCCAGTATGTTTCGGAAATGCATAAGCTGCTTGGAACTCATGTAACTTTCCCCCTTCTTTGGCTTGTAAGGAGCAACTTGTTTTTGCAGTTCTGGCGGCATATCGATATTCCTTTATTCCTGGTGACGTCAAACTAAATTAGACCTTGACAAACATTATACAGATTACTCAAAGGCACTTCGGGGTACTTCGATATTCATCCGCGACGTCCCAAAAGGAATTGAAACTCCTCGTCAAAGCCGAGAAGTTCCCGAGGTCCCGGGCTCGTGGATAGCAGCGTGAATTTTTGCAGAATTCTCATCGCTTGAATACCCCTACAGCAGAAATAAAAAGAAGCTCTAATCTCAAACGAAACGGATGACAAGCCCCGGGCGAAGGTCAATCCCGAATGGCTCTATCCTTGAATTGTGACATAATATTGGCCCGAAATTAAGGAGAGCATTATGCGAAGCAAGAAATCGATGCTGGGCATTGCCGTTGGCTCTGCACTCACTGCGGGCATTCACGTCGCGCCTGCTTCTGCAGCCGACGAACTATTCAGTGTACGGGAACTGGATAAGGGATACATGGTTGCGTATGCCGACCGTGTTGATCCGGACAAATACGGGGGAGGAAAACCAGGCGGATACGGAGGCGGTTCGGGTGGAGGGAAGACGGCGGAGGGGCAATGCGGGATGTCGCGAATAGACGTCAACAAGGATGGCAAGGTAACGAAGCAGGAGTTTCTCAAGCACCATGAAACTATTTTCGACCAGATTGACGCGAACAAGGATGGCGCGGTCGACCAACCCGAGGCCGATGGGTACGCCGCGAAGGTGAACGCCGCTTCAAATCCGGCTCCCCATGGGGCGATGAAAAAATAACAAACGAGCTTCTCCGTGAGCGGCGCTCGCCTCATTGAAGGTACCGGGTTGGGTTTGCGGCGGGAGTTGATTCCCGCACTGCAATCTGGTGTTCCTGCAGCGATTGACTTTTTTGAAATCGCTCCGGAAAACTGGATAGGTCTGGGTGGCAAGGCGGAGCGGGATTTAAGAGCGCTTACAGAGCAGTTTCCCTTTGTCTGTCATGGACTTTCACTATCGATCGGGGCCCCTGCGCGGTTAAATGAGGACCTGCTGCGGGGGATCAAAAAATTTCTTGATCTCCACAACGTTTCCCTTTATACGGAGCACCTCGCGTATTCTTCCGACGAGGGGCATTTATACGACTTGCTTCCGATTCCCTTTACAGGGGAAGCGGTGAAATATGTTGCTTCGCGGGTGCGCCGCGCCCAGGACGTTCTGGAGCGGCGTATTGCCCTGGAAAATGCATCGTATTACGTCCAGGCGCCTATTTCAGAGATGAGCGAGGCCGATTTTATCCGTGCCGTGCTCGTCGAAGCTGACTGCGATCTGCACCTCGACGTCAACAATGTATACGTCAACAGCGTTAATCATGCCTATGACGCTGAGGAATTCATCCACAGCATGCCCAGAGAGCGCATAGTCT
>DASSHJ010000178.1:0-10507 GCA_035692965.1 Nitrosospira sp.
CAAATTCTCTCAGCCGGTAAAGCCTGGCCCCACTGCAAAATCAAACGCCGGTACTGGACCCCAACGGGACGAATTTTCCGGTTCAGGTCGTACAACCCGAGCGGGTTCACGCGGCCATTATTTTCGCAAAGGGCAGTGTCCCAGTCTACCTGATCGGTAAGGCTATACCATGTAAAACCTATGATGGGCACGCCGTCCTGCTTTAACCGGATGGCGTTGGCCCACTCTTTCCATAGCCACCCTGGCGCTTTTTCCGCATCGCCGAGGTTGGTCTCCGTATGCATGACGGGGAGATGGTAGCGATCGAAATACTGACGTGCAATCACATAAAAGCCAAACACTTCGCCGGCATGGCTGAGGCGGCCCGTCCTTGAAACCAGCCGCTCGTTGGTAATGTAATAGTCGTTGCCCATAATGCAATGCGGCCTTAATGTATGGCCCGTTTTCTGGAACCACGCGTAATCCTCCCGCGACATGCCATGGTCAGTCAGGTACTGATACATGCGGGCGCTCACATCCTTGCCATAGCAAAGATCGAGCGAAAGAAATCTTTTTTCGTTGAAAATTTCCGCTATTTCCTGAGCCCCCGGATCCTCGGGATGGAAGTATTCGCTGGATTCGCTTTGCACAAAACGGGCGTCGGGCCGAATCTCCAGGATTGCGCGTTCTGCAAGCAGGGTCGCCTTGCATAGGTTACCAAGTGCGGTCACGAACGCAGAATCCGACAACAGGCGCTCGTTCCACATTCCCCACTGCCCAGAGAAGGTTGCGCATACATAAATCTCGTTCACAGGGGTATAAAAACGGACCCATGGGTAACGGACAGCGAAAGCACGTGCATACTCGGCGAAAAGAGCGGGCCATTCCGTATTCTGGAAATTGCCGATCCAATCAGGCACCCCGAAATGGCAAAGATCCACGATCGGGTCGATGTTCAGCCTCTTTAACTCGTTGAAGGTTTCATCAGAAAACGACCAGTCGTAATTCCCCGGCCCCAGATGAGTCCGATAATAAGGCGGTCCATAGCGCAAGTACTCCAGACCCATTTCGAGTACGCGGTCAAAGTCTTCGCGCCATCGCTCGTAATGGCCGCACTTCTCCATCTCGTCGACCCGCGTCATTTCACCATTGGGAAGCTGGATAGTGGGATAACTGTTTTCGATGCCTGTACAGAAAAGGAAACGATTCATTTGTTTATTGCCATAACTGTCCCGACTTCTACGAGATGCTGAAAAACAGGATACCCATATGCGCCGACTTGTTGTTCTTGTGATCTGGAGGTCAGTCCAAAGTAACAACGAAATTAAGAAACTACGGCTTTAAGCCGATGGAGCCCTTGCCTTTACAGCATTGACTCGCTCTAACGCCAGTGAATTCGTTATCGCTTGGGGGCAGTTGCGAGAAATTCTTGCCAGACTCCTCAATTCACTCCAATAGCGGCCGTTATTAGGAAATTGTAGCCCGTGAGGCTGCTGGCGTCTGCCTGTTGGCCGTCTGGCTTTTGATGCAACAAATTGCAAATTTAATGGAATGGATAGATCAGTCCGAACTGTTTCATAAAAGTTGAGCAGGCAAAAGATCATGCTGGAGCAGGACAAAAAACCCGAACTCATTGACGATGAGAAATATCGCATTTCGTCGAAAGCGGGGGTTCTCGCCGTGCTCAAGCTTATGATCCGCAACAAATCGCTGGCCACTTGCGCCTTCGGCGATAGAGATAATTTTTTCCCCACCGCCCTTTTAGGCCTTGATGTACGGCGCGATGAAATGGTGCTGGATTACGGGCCCGATGAAGGGATTAATCGGCAGGCACTGAAAGCCGATAAATGGAACATCGTCGCGTTCCCCAATCAAGTGAAGATTCATTTTAGCTGCCAGCAAATTCGAAAGATCGAGCTTGAAGGGCGGAGCGCCTTCCTTACAGAGATTCCAAAAAGCCTGCTGCGCGTGCAAAAGCGCGAGTATTACCGCGTAGTTATACCGGCAATGGCGCCTGTGAAGTGCGTGATTCCTTTACTCGATCCGGAGCCACCTGTTCCTGTTCAAGTTATTCTGGAAAATATCAGTTGCGGCGGAATGACCTTTATTGACCGGGAATATAGGACAGATTTTGAGATAGGAACCGTTTACGAAAACTGCCTGGTCACGTTACCTGGCGTTGGCACAGCCAAGGCGAGCATCAGGATCCAACGCGTGGAGCCTGGGCACGCGAGTGCCCTCGCTTACCAGCGCGTGAGCTGCGAATTTATCGATACCGAGGAAAATAGGCTGTCGCTGATCCAGCGCTATGTCATCAAGCTGGAACTGGAGCGAAAAAGGAATTTTGATTAGAAGAAGGGGAACCCTCGTTTTGTTGGGCGAAAAGTTCAATTTTGCACGCTATTCCGGCTTTCAAAACGGGAGCTAAAAACTGTGGTCTGTCCCCAATTCTTGGGTCCCAATTCCGGGGCGGGGGCGAGAATAATGCCAAGTCCGAATACAAATTAGTAGGACTCTCCCGCAACTAAAGCTCAAGTATTAATCCAGGTACTCGAACACTTGTACCACCTTGCGGACGCCACTTGTGGATTTGGCAATCTTCACCGCGTTTTGCGCTTCCTCCCGGTCCACCAACCCTAGCAAGTAGACCACCCCATCCTCGGTGACAACTTTAACGTGGTTGGCCTGAAATCTCCCCTCATTCACGAACTTCGCCTTGACCTTCGATGTAATCAAGGCGTCATGACTGCGCGCGGTAAGCGGTCTGATTTCACCAACCGCAATTTCATTCGTGACGTCTTGCACACCCTCTACTGTCTTGACGATATCTTCAATCTCATTTTTAACCTTCGCAGACGTCGCTTCGCCCGTAAGCAGCACATGGCGATTAAAGCTTGTCACCTCCACGTGAACCTTGTATCCAAACTTTTCCTTGATTCTCCGGTTGCTTTTAACCTCAATACTTTCATCCTGAACCATGGTGCCGCTTGTACGTCTATCCTCAGCGATCGCCACTCCAGTGCCGGCTACACCCGTGGCCGCCACTAGCGCGCAACCAGAGAGAAGTGGAAGCGGAAGCAGGAAAAAAGCAACTGCCAATAACTTCAAATTCAGGTTTTTCATATATTCCGTTGAATAAGTAAATGGGAGAGACACGGCTAGCAGCGCGTCGCGCAATCCCGCTTTGTAGCAGGGCGATGTGGCTTTCCCGACGTGTGGCCCCGGAAATGGGGTGATGATGAGAAAAAGGTATTGCGCAGATAGCGGTTTGTTTTTTGGTGGGTCGTGAGCGATTCGAACGCTTGACCTAGGATTAAGAGTCCCGTGTAACCAATAATTGAGAATAATTGGCAGCAAATTATAGGAATAGAATCAGGAACTGTTAACACTTATTTAGTGACGCGTTGCTGTACGTAAAAGCGTGGGGCGAGGCGCGAAGCGCAGGACATAGCAAGCCTATGGTCAAGCTTTGCAACGCAGCATCCACGTTTTTTTCGTGCGCAACCCGAAGAGACGGGGCGGATTTTACCCGGCCCCGTCGATGCTCGCCGCTTAGAGAGGCTTGCTCTGTGGCGCGACTCGCGTCTCTGCTGCATAAAATCGTCGCCGTCGCGGACGTGAGATAAGTGTTAACAGGCCCTAGAACGTTATCGATATTTCTTTATTGCTGCTCATTCTGTTTTATCGCGGTATTTTACAGGAAAGTTCCCACTATTGGGCTCGCGGGGTAAATGAATAGTGATCAAATCTACCTGACGGGGCCCTCCGATAAACGATTATTGACATAATTTAAGCCCGTTACGGGCCGTCTTGGGGGCATGAATCTCTGGCAGCATGAATGGGTCTACTGCCTGCTTGTCCCTTTCGTGGACGACCCACCTATACCAACCAGACTGCATCCGGTGCAACGATCCCGGCCTTAGCCCCGTTCCGCCGCAACAAATTTAGATCGAGCATGAGGTGGCCTGCCAAGCTACCGAAAGCGGGGAGTACAAGCTGACCCGCTTGCCAGACAAAGCACGGCAGCCGAGCACTGTCGAGGCTTTTTCCCTTGAGGCTTACCGCCGGATGCAAGTGGCCGGCCAAGTAAAATGCTTCTGGCCCATTTGTCGATACCGGCGCGGACAGCATCTTCGCAATGCCATTATTGTCTGGCTGAGGCAAACCCGCCACCTCCAACGGAGGCTCGTGACAGGCATAGAGGCCGGGAGCCAGCGGAAAAGGTTCTTCGACCACCTCGATTCTAAGGCTCGCCGGGAGCTCGGTCTTGCTTATTGCACGGTCGTGATTGCCACGCACCAGCATCACTTGCAGCTGCGCGTGCTGGAGGCGCCATTGGTGAAGCGCGTTGAAAAGCGTGGGATTAAGGCCTCGTCGGCTATGCCAGAAATCCCCCAGCACAATCAGCTGTTTTGCTTGCAGCTGCGCCACCAGCGCAGCAAGACGTTGCAGATCGTCCGCGCTGCCGCCCCGCGGCAAGGGTTGACCCAGCGCTCGAAAAGTTGCGCCTTTGCCCAGATGCACATCGGCTACCAGCAACGTTTTTTTTGAGGCCCACCACAGTACTCGCTGTGGGAGCAGCTGGAGAGTATAGCCAGCACAGCGGATGGAGGGATGGGCAATCAACTCATGCATGCGAGGTCATACAACTCAGAGACGCCGCCGGTATCGGGCACGTATTCTTCGCATAGCAGACGCGCCGCCGGATGGGGAGTTGGTTTCGGGAGGACCGTCCTTTTCCTGTTTCCAGCGTGGATCGGCTTGGCTATTCAATTCGAGCGTCTGCAAAATTTTCTCGCGAGTGCTTGCAGGCGCAGCTTGATTGCCTCGCTTGCGCCCGAGGCTAGCTGGAGCGTTCGATCCGGCGCTTGCTTCGAGTTCCTCCACCATGCGCGCAATGCGGGCGGCCAGCGGCTCATTGCTGAGTTTTTCGCGAAAACGTTCGGCCATAAGCGGAAAACCCAGTGGAGTGGGTTTTTTTACGGCCACAATGTGCAGCGCTTGCCCCTGCATGCGCTCAAGCGATCTAGCCAGGCGGTCGATATCCAGTTCCTGTTGCAGCAGTTCCGATTTCGCCTGCTGGAGAAGACGATTGCCGGGATCGTAGTTCTGGAACACGTCGTAGTATAACGAAGCGGATGCCTGCAATTGCCGATTGCTCCGTTGCTCGCCCGGGTGGCTTTGAAAGATCAGTCCGGAAATGCGCGCAATTTCGCGAAAGCGCCGCCGTGCCAATTCGGTGGCATTGAGGCTGGCGAGCACTTCCGCGAGGAGCTGCGGCCGGTGCTGCGGCTGGTTTTGCTGCTGGTGAAAGGAAGCGGGAACCCTCTCCTTCGGCAAGGCGAGCATGTCGGGCAACAGCTTGGCCCAGTCCATAGGCTTGGTGGACAACAGTTCAAATCCGTAGTCGTTGAGCGCGATTGAAAACGTGTTTGCCTGTGCCTGTGCGGCACGCCATGCCATGAGTCCAGCCAATCCCAGATGCACCTGACGCCCCGCGAACGGATAAAGAAACAAGTGCCAGCCTTCCCGGCTTTTCAGCGTTTCGGCCAGCAACGATCGCGGCGTAGGAAGGTGCGACCACTTTTTTTGTAGTTCCAGCAAGGGCTGCACGCAGCGCATCTCGGGGCTGCGGTACTCGTCTCGCTCGGCAGCGTCAAGTTCGCTTAGCATGGTATCGGCAAGGGTGCTGGACAGTGGCATGCGGCCGCCATTCCAGCGCGGCAGCGCTGGGCTGCCTGCCTTCGCCAACCTGACATAGGCTGTCATCTGGTAGATGCGTACCAACTGAAGAAGACGGCCGGCAAATATGAACACGTCCCCTGGCCGCAGTCTTGCCCCAAAGCTTTCTTCCACAGTGCCCAGGCGGCCGCCGCTCATGAATTGCACCACCAGCACTGCGTCACTCACAATAGTGCCGATATTGCTGCGGTGGCGCCGCGCCAGCCGTGAATCACCCACCCGCCAGATGCCATAAGCGTCGGGCGCGGCACGCTGGAAGTCCGGATAGGCAGCCAGCGAAGGACCGCCCTGGCGTACGAAGTCCAACGCCCATTCCCAGTTATCCGGCGACAAGCCCGCATAGGCGAAGGTGCGGCGAACTTCAGCATACAATGCGTCCGGCTGGAACCCGCCACCCAGCGCCACCGTTACCAAGTGCTGCACCAGTACATCCAGGGGTTGATTGGGACTGTGGCGATCTTCGATCTGGCCGGTTTGAATGGCTTGGCGCACTGCCGCCGCCTCGATTATTTCCAAGCTATGGGTAGGCACCAGCGTGATGCGGGAAGGCCTTCCCGGCGCATGTCCGGACCGTCCGGCGCGCTGCAGCATCCTCGCCACGCCCTTGGCCGAGCCGACTTGCAGCACGCGCTCGACAGGCAGGAAGTCGACGCCTAGATCGAGGCTGGAAGTGCAAACGACAGCACGCAAGGTGCCATTCTTCAGGCCCAGTTCCACCCAATTCCGCACGGATAAGTCAAGAGACCCATGGTGCAGCGCGATCTCTCCCGCCCAGCCCGGATAATGCTCCAGCAGCGCCTGGTACCAGCGCTCCGCCTGCGAGCGGGTATTGGTGAATATCAAGGTTGAACCGCTTTGTGCAATCTCCTTTCCCACGCGAGGAAGCATGGACAAGCCCATGTGCCCGGCCCAGGCAAAGCGCTCGACACGCTCGGGCAGGAGCGTATCCACCACCAGTTTCTTAGCGGTACGGTCCTTTATCAACACTGGCATTAATGGCGCGGGAGGCAGCTTGCCCGACTGTTTGAGGGGGACGGCTGGCGCAGGCAGGGGCAGCAGCGTGCTCAGCGCCCGCTTCAGGTCAGCCAACGTTGCCGACATCCCCCATACCATGAGCTGCGGGTTCCAACCCGATAGCCGCGCCATGGCGAGCTGCACCTGTACGCCGCGCTTGTTGCCCAGCATTTCGTGCCACTCATCCACCACCACCAGCTGCACAGTTGCAAGGGTCTCAGGCGCATCGGCGCGAGCCAGCAAAAGAGACAGGCTTTCGGGCGTGGTGACCAGAAGGGTGGGGAGGCAGCGGTTTTGAGCGGCACGCTCTCCGCTCGGCGTATCGCCGGTACGTAATCCGGAGGTCCAGTGCGGAGCGAAATCGGGCAGTGGCTCGCGGAGGGCGCGCAACGTATCAGCGGCCAGTGCCCGCATGGGAGTCAGCCAGAGCACGGTCAATGAAGGGGCTATATTTCCTTTTCTAGAAACGTCATGGGAATTTGCGCCCTCCGAACCGGTTTGCTTCTCCTTTCCCTGATCGAGCGGCACGAATCGCTCCAATGCTCCCAGCCAGACAGCAAGCGTCTTGCCCGCTCCCGTGGTGACATGCAGGAGCCCTGAGCGGCCCTTTGACATCGCCTTCCAAACCTTGAGCTGAAATGGAAAAGGCTGCCAGTTGCGCAGCGCAAGCCATCGCTTCGCACGCGCATCGTCTGTGACCATCGCTTCAGGTCCATGGCTTGGCAATGCTCAGGCCCCGTCCGGGAGCAACGCCGCTAGCGCCTGCAGTGTGTCCGCCTCAGCGACCGGCTTGTCCTGGCGCCAGCGCAGCATTCGCGGAAAGCGCACCGCGATGCCGCTTTTATGACGGCTGCTGCGCGAAATTCCTTCGAAACCGAGCTCAAATAGCAGTGTCGGCTCCACGCTGCGTACGGGGCCGAAGCTTTCACGCGTGGTTTTGCGAATAATCGCATCAACCTGCGCCATCTCGGCGTCCGTCAGGCCCGAATAGGCCTTTGCAAACGGCACGAGAACGCGCATTGGGTTTTCAGGCGAATCGCTCCATACAGCGAAAGTATAGTCGCTGTACAGGCTGGCGCGCCGGCCATGGCCTCGCTGCGCATAAACCAGCACCGCATCCACGCTCATCGCATCAATCTTCCATTTCCACCACCTGCCGACGTCTTTGGTGCGTCCCACCCCATACGCGGCATTGCGCTGCTTGAGCATGAAACCTTCCGTGCCCTGGCTTCGCGCGCCTTCCCGCAGGATAGCCAACTCCTCCCATTTGCTGCCCTGGACAATGGGACTCAAGCGTAATGGCAATCCCGATGCCTCGGGCGCATGCTTTTCCAGCAGCGCCTCAAGGCGCGCGCGGCGTATGTATTGCGACTGCCTGCGCAGATCCTCCCCCTCCTCTTCCAGGAGGTCGTATGCCAGGAGGATTACCGGCTGCTCCCGCAGAACCTTGCTGCCCACGATCTTGCGCCCGAGTCGCTTTTGCAGTTCATTGAAAGGCTGGACTTTTCCATTACGCCATACGACGATCTCTCCATCAAGGACCATCCCGTCGGGCAGGGACAGGCCCGCCTGGGCCAGTTCGGGAAATTGCTCGCTGACAAGTTCTTCCCCGCGCGACCATATCCAGGACTGACCGCCCCGCTTGACTAATTGTGCGCGGATACCATCCCATTTCCACTCCACCATCCAGTCGGCGGGGGAACCGAGCAGTTCGTAAAAATGTGCAAGTGGCTGATTGAAGGGATGCGCAAGAAAAAAGGGGTAGGGGTGGCCGGCGAGTTGTGGGCCTTGTTCCTGGGCATCTTCAGGGCGGATCAGCGCCAGAAAATCGACAGCGGCCGGTTGCGAACCAATCTGCGTGTAGCCCATCAGCCGCTGCGCCACGCGTTTTGCATCGACACCACTGACCGCCGCCAATGCCTGTGTCACCTGGAGTCGGGAGACCCCGACACGCAGACTGCCTGTGATCAGCTTGAAATACACCAGGCGATCCGCTGCGGAAATGGTTCGCCATTGCGCCAGCAGGCGCGCGCGCAGCTCTTCTTCCGGCAAACCGCGCAGGGGTAGCAGGTGTACGGACAGCCATTCGGCCAGGCTGAGCTCCTTCGTGTCCGGTGGGTCGGGCAACAGCAGGGCGATGGTTTCGGCAAGGTCGCCAACGGCTTCGTAGCTTTCCACGAACAGCCATTCCGGCAGTGCGGCAACCTCTTGCGCCAGCGCTTTGAGAAGCCGGTTTGGCACCATCTGGCGGGGTTTGCCCCCGGCAAGGAAGAATACCGCCCAAGCCGCGTCCGCCGGGGCAGCGCTCCGAAAATAGCTTTGCAGCGCTGCCTGTTTCGCTAGGCTTGAAGTCGAACTGTCAAGCTCGCGATACAGTGCGGAAAAAGCTTTCATCAGCTATCCAACGGTCGCGGGCGTCGCGCTGCCGATAAATCTAGGCTAAAACCCGAAGCGCCTGGATTATTGGCCCCAGCCCCATCCTTATCTACCTCGACGGAAAACGCTGCATCGCCGGTATGATTTGAATCCTGCACGTCAGACATCGGAATAGCTTCACCATTTACGGGATCGGCCTCCTCTTCGCCGCCGTATTCCGTGGCAAAGGCTTGCGCGTCGAGGCCCTGCTCGCGCAGGTAGCGGACCATGATAGCAATGCTGCCATGCGTTACAAAGACCTGCCCGGCCTGGGTATTGCCGATAGCGCGATGCAGGCCTGGCCAGTCGGCGTGGTCGCTCATGACGAAACCGCGATCCACCCCGCGGCGGCGGCGCGCACCGCGCAGCTGCATCCAGCCACTGGCAAACGCATCGGAATAGTCGCCAAAGCGTCGCAGCCAGGGTGTTCCCGCGGTCGAAGGCGGCGCCAGCACCAGCGCCTGGGAAAGCGCCGATTTGTTCATTGTCCTGTCCGTCACGCGGAATGTGCCAGGGAGCGGGACGCCGGTGGCACGGTAAACGGCATTAAGCGGTTCCACTGCGCCGTGACAGACGATAGGACCGATAGTGCTATCCACGCCGCGCAAAATGCGTTGCGCCTTGCCAAATGCGTAGCAGAAAAGGATCGAAGCTCGGCCTGACGCCGCATTCCGCTGCCACCAGTTGTTGATCTCGACAAAGAGATCGGCTTGATGCGGCCAGCGGTAGATGGGGAGCCCGAATGTCGATTCGGTGATGAAGGTATCGCAGCGCACTGGTTCGAAAGGCTGGCAGGTTTCATCGTCTGCCAGCTTGTAGTCGCCCGAAGCGACCCATACCCTTCCCCTGCACTCGAGCCTGACCTGTGCCGATCCCAGGACATGCCCGGCGGGATGCAGGCTGATGCGAACGCCCCTGTGTTCCAGCGCTTCACCATACTCCAGCGTTTGGAGGCTGATATCTGCACCGAGACGGATGTGCAGCAACTCGGCACTGTCGCGATGCGCCAGATAATGTGCATTCCCGGGCCGCGCATGATCGCTGTGAGCGTGCGTGATTACAGCACGGTTAACCGGGCGCCAGGGGTCGATGAAAAACTCGCCCTCGGGGCAGTACAAGCCTTCAGGACGGTTTACGATTAAGGGAAGTGTCATCCAAAAGTTGGAGAGGTTTCATCGAAACAAGTTTTCATAATTTCAATAACCCCGACAGCGAAAAGCGAATATCGCTTTTCATAACCAGTTATGGGTCGTAACGCTATTTTTTTCAAGACCTCTTGATGAGCAGCGGCGATCCGAGCCAAGCTTTCAGTTCGTTAGGTGTCAGAAATAACCTCAGGATGCGAACAGTCACTTCA
>DASSHJ010000179.1:0-8568 GCA_035692965.1 Nitrosospira sp.
CAGAAGATGATTGATAACTGTCTGCAGGACATTTTACGGATTTGGGATAAAGATAAGAACGATCCCTGGTTTCCAGTTGCCGCCCAGGTCGAGTTGTCGGGCGATGACCATATGGATGGCAAGAATTTCATCAACGTGCTACAGGGGCTCGGTTCTTTCGAATATAAAAACGTTACCGTGTTATTTGCATTAATACGCTGCTTTCTGATGACGAATCCCACCCGGCTCAGGTTCATCCGTAAATCGTATCGGGGAATTTGCGAGCCCATGTCTGGATCGTATGCCTGGATCTGGCACAGAATTGCCTTTTCAGATGCCAATTTTTTCGAGCATCTGCTCGTATTTTTGGCTTCCGATGCTTCGCGCCGGCATCATTATGCTCATATCATTCCAATCCTGGAAAATCTTTTGGGCTATTGCGTTTGTATCAGCCAGGAGTGGCTCGAAACACCTAATAACAGCATTCCGCACCCGGCTATCACCTGCCTGCCTGTGGATGCGGAGGGAAGACCGCTGTGTCGACTATCCGAAAAAGCCATGCAACAGAAACGGGATCTAGGATTCGGTGATTACATTCCGGATACTGACACGACTTTTCTCACTTTGGGGATGGCGAGAAAGTGGCTTGATTTCGTGCAGAGGGAGGAACTGGCGGTGGATAAAGCGCTCCTCGAAGCTTGCGAGTCGCTGTTGGCTCATCCCTGGGTGGAGATTATCAGCGAATACCAGGTGGGAGGTAAATACAGTTCAAATCCACCCACCATCCAGATTACCAAGCCCCTGGATTACGAGGGCGCGGTGCCTATATGGTTTGATAAAACGTTCAGGAACGATGGCAGGATAATTCGGGAAATGTTAGGTAATGAGATTTGCCCAGGTCATAACATGGATATCCTGGATGCCATTCTTGTTAACCGGGCGCAATGGTCCGCCTTGGAGGGTGAAAACCTGGTCTTTTTACAGCGATTGCTTGATTTTCATTATCAAGCCTTTGCAAGCCGCAATTTCCGCCACGAAACGGCCTTCAAATATTATCTGCCAGAAATTTATGTCTATTATCTTGGGCGAATGTACCGAACTTATGGAACGCTCGCTGATATAGACAAACGTATCCTTGACCCTGGAGGAAAAATTGAGGATATGCGTCGCATTGCTCTGCGGTACTGCAAGGATGAGCTGATGGGGTATTCCCTCAATGCCTTCGATGCCGCCCTGGCAGTATCTGCGCTTGTGCTGCTGGCCTATGAGCCGAGACGTGACGGAGTTATAGCTGCTGGCCTGAACGTGCTAAAGCAGGCGATGGGGGAGGGGAGAGGCCGGCACCCTTATAGAGCCTATGAGTGGAACCGCATGCGTCACCCCACCCGGATTGTGGTTGGCAGTGAGGTTGCAACTTCGCTGTTTGTGCTGAGAGCCTGCACGGAAGCCATGCGCTATCTGGAAAAAGAGGAATTTATAAATCAGGGAACGTGACAGCACTGATACGTTCGTGCCATGGGCGCGGTCGGATAATCAAGGCCTCCATTCGTTTATCCCTACCGTTGCTGCTATATAGTGGACCCGGGGGTTCCATGGCGTAGTTTTTAAGCCCGCGAGCATCGCACATGAAGCCGCGTGGTGCACTTTCAAGCGTATGCTCGTAATGGTCACACAGCTCGAAAAACTCACGAGACATCGATCACGATTCGCTCTGTTTCATCCTCCATCAACGCTTCGTGTACCCCGCACTGGACATCCAACCTTCGGGCCCCGGGTTTCGTTGGCTTTTCTGTTATAAATCACAACCCTTGATCGATATCCGGCATGACAGCGTCGGGCTTTGCGTCGATCTTTAATCTTTAATATTGGCGCCTGCATGATATGCGGACGGCGACCATTCCATCTTGATAGGCCCGGTATCCCATAAAGTTTCTCCGATCGCAAACTAATTGCTTTTAATTCAATCTAACGGGCGCAAAAGCGTTTCGCATATTGCCTGGTCCGATCCATGAATTTTTGTTGCAGACCGTTTTGCCGCTGCTTATTGTTGGTCGGCCGGGCTTGCAGGAAAGTCTCATTCTCTTTCGGACTATAATTTTAAAAGAGCGACATGCGATGCCACTCGTACGAAAGCGCTTGCATTTGCCTGGTTTAGAGACATTTCCCCAACGAATCCGGTCACGCCGAACCGGCTAACGAAAGCACTCATGAACGTATTTTACGAAGAGGAAGGCACATTCAAGGTCGGCGCTATCCTTGCGGATAATACGACATCGCTGCAGGTCGAGGCTCCCCACGGCAGGCGCGCGAAAATAAAGGCCGCCTCTGTACTGCTGCGGTTTGATACGCCTTCGCTTTCCGAGTTCATGGATGTTGCAGTTAAAACGGCGGAGGAACTGGATCCGAATTTTCTCTGGGAATGTTGCGAAAGCGAGGCGGAGTTCGCGAGCGAAACCCTCGCCTCCGATTATTTCGGTCATGCAGCCAGGCCGGAGGAAGCTGCAGCCGTGTTAATCCGTTTGCACAGCGCGCCCATATATTTCTATAAGCGGGGCCGCGGGCGCTATAAGGCTGCTCCTTCCAAAGCGCTTGAGGCTGCCTTGGCGAGCCAGGAAAAAAGACGGCGGCAGGCGGAACAGCAGGCGCACTATGCCCAGTTGCTGTGCGCATTCAGCCTGCCTGAAGAATTCAAGCCGATATTGCCCAGCCTCCTCTACCGCCCGGATAAAAACACGATTGAGTGGAAGGCTCTGGAGGCGGCATGCAGCACAACAAAACTGACCGTTCGCAAGCTGCTGGAGATGTGCGGGGGGATTCCCTCTACACACGATTACCATCTGGACCGTTTTCTGCTGGAGCACTTCCCGGAAGGGCCAGGTTTTGGGGAAGTCGATACGAGGGAGTTGATGGAGCTGCCGGAGCTACCGGTTGCGGATGTGACCGCTTTCAGCATAGACGACGTCACGACGACCGAAATCGATGATGCTTTTTCGGTTACACCCTTAAGTCTCGGCAGTTTCAGGGTTGGGATACATATTGCCATTCCCACCTTGGGAATCACGCCGGGATCGCCGCTTGACAGGATTGCGGGGCGGCGGCTTTCGACGGTATACCTTCCTGGCAGCAAGATCACGATGCTACCGGATGCCGTGATACAGCACTACACCTTGAGGGAAGGAGGAGTCTGTCCCGCCTTGTCGATGTATCTTGACGTGGCGGATGATTTTACGATAACCGGAACAACCAGCCGGGTCGACCAGATAAACGTTGCCGCGAATCTAAGGCATGACACGCTTGAAGAGTGCTTCAACGAATCCACTCTCGCAGCTGGCTCTGTGAATCATCATTTCGGTAACGAACTACTGGCGTTATGGAAGTTTGCGTGCAAACTGGAAGCAAACAGGGGCAAGGCCAATGACAGCAACAACGATCGGATGGATTACAGTTTCAGCGTTAAGGACGACCGGATCACGATCAGTCAGCGGCGGCGTGGCTCCCCCATTGACAAGGTTGTATCCGAACTGATGATTCATGTGAATGCCGAATGGGGCAAGCAGTTGGCTGACGGGGGAGTCACTGGCATTTATCGCAGCCAGGGTGGAGGAAAGGTTCGCATGAGCACATCCCCTGCTCCGCACCAGGGTCTGGGTGTTTCGCAGTATGCCTGGATCAGCTCTCCAATGCGCCGCTACGTGGATTTCATCAACCAGCGGCAGCTCGTGGCATTGCTGCGCGGCGAAACACCGCCCTACGCTCGCGAGAGTGAGGATTTGCAAACGTACATGCGTGATTTCGAGTCGGCTTACGAGGTTTACGGGGATTTTCAGCGTAGCATGGAGCGCTACTGGTGCCTGCGTTGGCTGCTGCAGGAAAAAATCGAAGTAACCAGCGCCCAGGTTTTAAAGGAGAACCTGGTGAAGCTGGACTCGTTGCCTCTCGTCACCCGCGTATGCGGTTTGCCGGACATTGCACCGGAAACCAGCATACAGGTGGAGATTTCAAATATTGATCTTCTCGAGCTCGGTTTTACCGCAAGATTCCTGCATAAGCTCCACGGCTGAGCGGTTGAGGCGAATTTCCCCCTCTTGATGCATATTGTTTGTGACAAAGCAATTGCCTGTCGTTAGAATACGCATCTGCCATCCTGTCCTGAAATGTTCAGCCTGCTTGCAGTACGTTCAACTGCAGTTAGTTCAACGTTAGCCACGTTGAGACGTGGATGGGAAGTTTTACCTCTTCCCATTGCTTTTCCCTCCAATAAACCTCCTCGCTGCTGCAAGAATTGAATCTCGCCTCAGACATATCCGTTTTGCGTCCCGCTGCTGGTCCGGACTGGCTGCTGAGTCCATTTCGCCTGAACGTGGCAATAGCGGTTTCCCTGGTCATTCACGTGGTTCTGCTATTTGGCGTTAATTTCAAGCTTCCGTTTACGGGGAAAGAGCTCAGCCAGCCGCTGGAGGTGGTTCTGGTAAACAGCAAATCTGCGACCAAGCCGCGCGGAGCGGATGCGCTGGCGCAGGCAAACCTGGATGGCGGCGGTAACACGGATAGCAACAGGCAGAACAAAGCGCGAAGCCGGCCAGCCGCGAGCCCCGACAAGGGGATTGCTGCGGCGGAGCTCAGGGAAAGCACGGAAAGAGTGGAGCAACTCGAGCACGAAGCCACGCGCTTGATGACGGCGACGCATGGCGCCGCGGAGGTGAGCCAACCGGTTGCCGAGGTTTCGAGCCAGGCCGAGCAGGCAGCGCCAGCTCATTATACGGCTGATGCACGCGATCTCGTGCAGCGAGGCCTTGAAATTGCGCGCCTCGAAGCGCAGACCTCACTTGACTACGAAGCTTATCAAAAGCGTCCGAAGCGAAAATTTATCGGCGCGAGGACGAAGGAATATCGTTTCGCGCGTTACGTCGAGGACTGGCGTTTCAAGGTCGAGCGCGTTGGAAATCTCAATTATCCTGAGGCGGCAAGACGCGATAAACTCTACGGAAGTCTGCAGCTTACCGTGGGTATCCGCTCGGACGGCAGCCTCGAGTCAGTCGAACTCAACCGGTCTTCAGGCAAAAAGGTACTGGATGAGGCCGCAATAAGAATTGTGAACCTGGCTGGACTGGATGGCTTTGCACCCTTTCCCCCCGAAATCAGCCGGGATACCGACATCCTTCATATTACCCGAACCTGGGTATTCACACGCTCGGACGAGCTGATGAGCGAATAGACGATCGACATACAGGTTCCCAGCATGCCTGATCGTTATGCAGTCATCGGCAATCCAGTCGCCCAAAGCAAATCTCCACTGATACACGCGGAATTTTCGCTGCAAACGGGTGAGGACGTCTGCTATGAGGCAATACTCGCGCCCTTGGACAGGTTCGCCCAGACGGTGACGGATTTCCGGGAGAAGGGGGGCAAAGGCCTCAATGTCACCGTTCCATTCAAGCTTGATGCTTTCAGGATTTCTGATCAGGTTACTGGCCGCGCTCGCGTTGCAGGGGCCGTAAACACGCTTGTATTCGAGGGACCTGATATTGTGGGCGATAATACTGACGGGGTGGGGCTGGTGCGTGATATCGAGTCCAACCTGGGCTTCCTCCTGCCGGGAAAGAGGATCCTGTTAATCGGTGCGGGCGGCGCAGCGCGAGGCGCGATAATGCCGTTACTCGGACGAGAGCCGGCTGCCCTGGTGATCGCCAATCGAACGCTTCAAAAAGCTCGGGACCTGCAACAGAACTTTTCGGGCGATGGGAACATCCTTGCCGTTACCTATCACGATCTTCAGGGCGAGCACTTCGATCTTGTGATCAATGCGACATCAACGAGCCTGTTCGGCGAACTGCCCCCGTTGCCAGAGCACATTTTTGCTCCACAATCTTTAGCGTACGACATGATGTACGGCAAAGGGCGGACGCCTTTTCTGCAATTCGCAAAGCTGCAGGGAGCCGAGTACCTCGCTGACGGTATGGGGATGCTGGTGGAACAAGCAGCCGAATCATTCCTCGTCTGGCGAGGAGTCAGGCCAAGAACCGACGCTATCATCGAGATGCTTGGGAACTGCGTTTGAGCTGTTTTAAAACGCAAGATCAGTAAGGTGAAGCGTTTTCTCTGGCGATCGTTCTGGCGAATTTCCTTTTTTTTGCTGATTGCCGGCTTGATTTACCATCTGTGGATTTTGGGCCATGTTTTTTACTGGAGCTACTACAACCCCTCGAGCACGGCATTCATGGAGGCTCGGTTGGAGGTCCTGCGGCAGAAAGACGGCGCTGCCAGGTTGCGGAAGCAGTGGATTTCTTACGAGCGGATTTCCCCCCATCTTAAACGCGCGATCATTGCTGCTGAGGACAGCAGGTTCCTGGAGCACGAAGGTTTTGATTTCGAGGCAATCCAGAAAGCCTACGAGAAAAACTTGAGAAAGGGCAGGCTGGTTGCGGGAGGTTCAACCATCAGTCAGCAGTTGGCGAAAAACCTGTTCTTGTCGGACGAAAAGACGCCCTGGCGCAAAATCGAGGAAGCGCTCATCACCTTGATGCTCGAAAACATCATGACAAAACGGCGCATCATGGAAATCTATCTGAATGTGATCGAATGGGGCGAAGGCGTGTTTGGGGCCGACGCTGCAATCCGTCATTATTATGGCACTTCCTCTTCCTCAATCAGTCCTGAGCAAGCCGCACGCCTGGCTGCAATGGTTCCGAATCCACGTTTTTACGATCGTCATCGTAATACGCCCTGGCTGTCAAAAAAAACAGGCATCATCCTGAGCCGCATGGGGCAGGTGCAGATTCCATAGCAAACCCTGCTTCATCCCAGCGGCTGGCGGAAACCGGGGAAGTGGCGGTATTCGCGGTGTCTGACAGCACTTTCCGTTCCCCATTCGTCCTGTCATAATATCGCGCGATTTTCTCCCATCTTTCTGCCGCTTTCACCGGCTCCGTTAGAGCAGTCCCTATGACAAAAGCAAATAAACTCGGGGAAGCGGAAAACCTGCAGGAGCACTTGCAGCGCGTACTCTATCTGCTGTCCCAGCGAAAGCTGGCGCAAGAACTCGCGGAGCATATTCCCGAGCAACAGCATGAGCGGGAGCTGGAGCAGAAGCAGAATCTTGCCGAGTTGCAGGCTTTGCTCGACAGGCTTCATCCCGCCGACGTAGCTCATATTCTTGAAGCCCTGCCGCTTCAAGACCGTCTGACGATCTGGGATCTGGTCAAGGCGGAGCGCGACGGCGAAATTCTTCTTGAAGTGTCGGACGCCGTACGCGAGACGCTGATCGCCAGCATGAACAGCGGAGAGATGCTCGCTGCGGCCGAGCAGCTGGATGCTGACGAGATTGCCGATATTGCCCCCGATCTCCCACGGTATGTCATCGATGACGTGTTCCGCTCCCTCCCGATCGAGGAACGCGAAAAATTGCGGGCCGCCATGTCGTACCCGGAGGACGCGGTGGGCGCGCTCATGGATTTCGATATCGTCACCATTCGTGAGGACGTCACACTGGAAGTCGTGCTCCGTTATTTGCGCAGACTCGATGAGCTTCCCGATCATACCGACCTGTTGTTCGTCGTGGATCGTACCGAGCGTCTCAAAGGCGTCCTGCCGTTGAACAGGCTGCTGGTCAGCGACCCTGCGCTCAAGGTGGGCTCCATCATGAGCAAGGAAATGGTCGTGTTTCATCCGAGCGAGAAGGCCCACGAGGCGGCTCAGGCATTCGAGCGCTATGACCTGGTTTCCGCACCGGTCGTAAATGGTGAAGAGAAGCTGGTGGGACGCGTGACGGTGAACGCCGTCATGGATTTCATCCGGGAAGAATCGGCAAGCGAGGCGCTGAGCCTGGGGGGGCTGAGGCAGGAAGAAGATTTGTTCGCACCCATATGGAAAAGCCTGAAGAATCGATGGACCTGGCTGGCTGTCAACCTGATCACCGCCTTCATCGCCTCACGGGTAATCGGAATATTCGAGAATTCGATCGAAAAGCTGGTCGCCTTGGCGGCGCTGATGCCGATTATTGCGGGAATCGGCGGGAATTCCGGCAATCAGACGATTACGATGATTGTACGCGCGCTGGCGTTGGGCCAGATCAATGCTGCCAATGCCCGCAACCTCGTTATCAAGGAAATTGGAGTTAGCGTTGTAAATGGGCTCGTATGGGGCGGAGTGGTCGGATTGTTCGCTTTCGTTATTTATCGGAGTGTGCCGCTTGGCCTGGTGATGATGCTCGCAATGATCTTGAATCTGATCCTGGCGGCATTGTCCGGCGTGCTGATACCGCTGACGCTGTATCGATTCGGCCGCGACCCGGCAGCGGGATCCAGCGTGATGATTACAGCCGTGACGGATAGCGGAGGATTCTTTATCTTCCTGGGGCTGGCTACGCTTTTTCTGCTGTAGCCGGCACTGGCACGGCCGGGCTGTGGTGCTCGCCATGCCAGAGGGGAATCACTTCCCCCGCCATGAGCTGTTCCATCGTTTCCCGTTGCCGGATCACGTGGAACCTGTCCCCATCGATCATCACCTCAGCAGCCCGGGCGCGAGTATTATAGTTCGAGCTCATGCTCATGCCATAAGCTCCCGCCGACATGATCGCGAGAAGGTCTCCTT